>DATELR010000364.1:0-13548 GCA_035276345.1 Streptosporangiaceae bacterium
GAGCCGGTCAGATTGGACGGCACAATGGCAGAAGATAGTCCTTTTATCCCTCGTCTGCCGTCCAGATTGCCCAAGCGATGAGCGTCAGCCGGTGCTGTGCGGTACGGGGAGCGCTCTTACCCCGATCTGCTCACCTGTGAACGGCTCATAGGACATCAAAACGCCCAGCCACGATGGAGTAAGTCGGGGTAAGAGATGGCGCGGGGTAAGTTAACGCACGGCAGCCTGGTCGTCCGTGGCGAAGCCGTCCTCCTCGTCCTCCGTCTGACCGCTGGCGAGTTCGTCGGGGAGGGCATGCCCCGCGGGGATGTTCCTTACTGGCGCAGTATCCGCCGGTGAGTCAACAACGATCCTGAACATGTCGGCCCTCAGCGCCGCGACCGTCAGTGCCACGGCCCGCCTCGACGCCTGATCGTCGAACCGCACCGTGATCATGGCGGCCGGCTGGCCCGCCCCAAGCCTCAGCCCGCGAGCGATCGACGACGGCGGCGGCTGCATTTCCATGTGCAGCGCAGCCGGCAGCCCGAGCGGTGGCCGCGCCACGGCATGGCCGTCAGCGCTCCCGAACCCGCAGAGCTCGTACTCGGATGGCAGCCTGTCGGCGTCTCCCGATTCAAGCTCACCGACCTGGCCGGCGGCCTCGGCGGTGAGGTAGGTCGTGGAGATGGCAGCAGGCTCCCCGTTGATCGACCAATGGCACTTGATCGCACATACCGAGTCCGCCGGGGGGATGCCAAGTGCCCAGCCGATGTCCTCAGGCACCCGTCGCCACGAAACCTTTCGCTTACGGCAGCTGACTTCGCCGCCCATCGGGTCAAGATTGGCGCCCAGCCGTGGTACGCCCTGGACCGGGATCAGGTACTCTGCGGGGCTCGCCCGGTAAAGCTGTCCGTCAGGCAGCTGCCTGATCAAATGCCGGGCGGCCAGTTCCTTAACCGCTTGCTCAACCTGGGCTGGCCTGACGTTATACCTGCGCGCAAGAGCGCTTGGCCTGGGCAGACGCCAGCCGGGCTCGTGATGAACCAGGGTGGCGGCGAGCCGGTCAGCCAGGACTCCGGCGACGTCTGGCTGCTCGCCGCTGGAGTATTCCACGCTGCTGCCCCTCGCCTCGATCCGGACCGCCCGCCACTGCGGTGTTCCATCTGTTCTAGGTAGCCCAGGTAACTGGAATCTGAACTGTGGGTAATGCGTCTCGCAACGCGACTCTGCGAACGGGCGACATTTTCAGCTCATGTAGGCAATCGCCGGTTCGCGCGCAAGGAACCGCCGGCTTCGTCGTGGCCGGCCAGCCGGTCACTCCGCGTTGCGCCTTGATCGCCAGATGATGATCCTGCCGACGATGATCAGTATCAGTACGAGCACCAGCAGCAGGAAGGCCGAGTCATACGACAAATCTTGTGATTTCGGTCCGTATTGATAGAACGACCAGATCGGATAGGTAAGGTATGCCACCGGCGAATTCGTCAGCTGGCCGCTGGGATTCTGGACCGACCACCCGGCGGTGAACAGCAGCGGTGCCGTCTCGCCGACCGTGATAGCGATCGCCACGAGGAGTCCGGTGACGATCCCGGGCAGGGCTGACTTGAGCACGATCTTCCTGAGCGTCCAGCCTGCCGAGATTCCGAGCGCCTCTGCGCCTTCCCGGTAGGAGCTGGGCACCTGGGCCAGAGCGGTCTCTGTCGCCTTGGCAATGTAGGGAATCGAGACAATCGACAACACGATCACAGCAGGCAGCAGCCCGAATCCCCAGTGCAGGAACCCGACCACAATGGTCACGTACGCGACGTAGCCCAGGACGATCGAGGGAATGCCGGCCAGCACCTCATATCCGCCGCGCAGGATGCCCTTATGCCGCCCCTCGGCGAATTCGGCCAGGTACAGGCCGGTCAGCACGCTGATGATGCCGCCCACGATCAGCACGCCCAGCGTGATCGCAAGCGTGCCCAGCACCGCGTTCTGCAGACCGCCCGTAGTCCCGCTGGTCCTGGTAGTGAGGACGCTGAAGCTGAAGTGAGGAACGGCACGGTAGACGATGCCGCCGGCCAGCCAGATTGTCGGACCGATCACCACGGCCAGCGCGACAAAGCACAGGATCCAGAAGACCCAGTTGGCGGCCTTTCGGCGGACCGGAACCTTCGGCCACCTGAAGTCATCGCCCTGGCTAGCAGGTACCTGGCCCGCCGATGCTGAACTGCTCATCGTGGCCTCACAATCCCCGGCCGACCGGCAGGGCGGTTCCTGACACCCGGCGGACAAGCAACCGGGCAGCGACGTTGGTCAGCAGCGTGATGATCATGAGCATCAAGCCAAGCTCCGCGAGCGTCTTGATGGCGAGCCCGGTGGAGTCCTGGAGCGCCGTTTCGATCGTCTGCACCAGGGTGGCGGCGATCGTTGTTGTGGCGGCGTAGATGTTCGATGGAATGCTGCCGAGGGCGAGGCCGCACGTCATCGCCACCGCAATGGTCTCGCCTAGGGCACGGCCCAGGCCGAGCACGACCGCCCCGACGATTCCGCCGCCAACCCAGGGCAGCGTGACTCGCCTTGCGGTCTCGAAGTCGGACATGCCGAGCGCAATTGCGCCTTCGCGCGGCAGGATCGGCACCTGGCGGATCAGGTCCCTGGTCGTCGCCGCCACGATCGGGATCACCATGACGGCAAGGATCATCCCCGAGACCAGCAGCCCCTGGCCGTTGCCGGTATCGCCGCGGAAGTACCGCAGCACGGGAACGTCGGGCATGTTCCTGGCGATAAATGGCGCGATGTGATGGGCAATGAACGGCCCGAACGTCAGCGCCCCCCAGAGGCCGATCACGACGCTCGGAATCCCGGCGAGCAACTCAAGGAAAACGCCCACCACATTCGACACCCGCCGCGGCAACCGCTCGACGATCACCAGTGCGGCCCCGATCGCCGATGGCACGGCGATGATCAGCGCGATCGCCGAGGTCAAGATGGTTCCGACGATCTCCGGTACAGCGCCGTACTCAGCGCCCTGCGGGTGCTGCACGCCGTTGGTCGTCACCGTCGGCTGGTAGAAAGACCCCTCTGACCAGATGCTCTTGGTGAAGAACCCCAGGCCGTTGTACTTGATCGCCGGGATCGCCTCGACGATCAGCGTGATCAGGATGAACAGCAGCGCGAGTGCGGGCAGCAGCGCCACGATCCGGCCGGTCCATCGCAGGGTGCCATCGCCGCGCAGCGCACCAGCGACAGCCGAGCCGACCCGGCGGGGAAGCGGGCGGTTGCCCGCCTCCCCTTCCGGGCTCAGCACTGATTCGCGCGGTGCCATCAGTGCTACGAACCGATCTTCGCGATCTGGGCGTCCGACTGCTTCACCACGCTGGGCGGCAGCTTCTGGAAGAACACCGGGTCCAGGTATGTTGCCTGGTCCTGGCCGGTGTGGATGGTCCAGTGCAAGAACGCCCTGATGTCTTCAGCCTTGATGGCGTCCGACTGGGTCTTCTTGACGATCGCGTACTCGTAGTTGACGATCGGGTACCCGTCAGGTGCCGGGCCATTGATCATCGATATTGATTCGTTGGCAGGCGTCTTCGCAGTGAACGCGGCCGCAGCGGACTTGATCGCCGCCGGTGTCGGCTGCAGGAACTTGCCTGCCTTGTTGGCCAGCGACGCCGTGCCGAGGCCGGCGTCCTGAGCCTTGGAGAGGTAGCTGATGCCGATGTAGGCGATGCAGCCCTTGTTGGAACCGCAGCCGTCGATCATTCCGCTGTTACCGGTCTCCGCCAGGGCGCCTTGAACGTTCGGCCAGTTGACCGTGGTGTTCACGTTCGCGGACGGCCAGGCGGACGGGTCCTGAGCGTTCATGTAGCTGGTGAACAGGAAGGTGTCACCCGAGCTCTCTGCGCGGTGCAGCGGGATGATCTTCAGGTTCGGCAGGCTAAGGCCAGGGTTCAGCTTCTTGATCGCAGGATCGTTCCAGTTCGTGACCTTGCCGCTGTAAATCTGGGCAAGCACGGGACCGTTCAGGTTGAGCTTCTTGATGCCCGGCACGTTGAAGTTGATCTGCTGAGCGGAGATCGCAAGCGCAATGTTCAGCAGGCCGGGATATTGCTGCAGGTTCGCGCTCGACAAGTACGCATCGGACGCGCCCATGTTCACGGTCCCGGTAGCGGCATCGGTGATGCCAGTGCCAGAGCCGGTACCTCCGGTCGTGATCGTCACGATCGGATCGCCGGCAGAGTTAACGAACTGCTTCTGGTATGCGGTCGCCCAGGTACCGAATAGCGGAAACAAAAGCGTGCTGCCGGTCTCGGTGAGCGATGTTGGTGTCTTATCGGGCTTAGTAGGAAGAGCCGCACCCTTCATGGGAGCTGACTTGTTCGAGGAGCCCGAACCTCCAGAATTTGAGCCTGAACTGCAAGCGGCCGCAAGCACGGCCAGTGGGACCAGGGCAGCCGCTGTCCAAGCCAAGCGGTTTCGGTTGGCCACCGGGGAATACTCCTTTACTTGTGCATGCTTATGCATGCGCCAGACGACTCGCACGCGGCTGCGTGCGATGGGTCCGCGCTTAGAGCGCGGGTTTCACGCCCGTGTGGGAGAAGTGGCTTTCTCCCGCACGGGTGGTCTGGATATCAGCCGAATCGTCCGCTGACATAGTGGGCGGTCTCTTCTTCGACCGGGTTCCCGAAGACCTGCCTGGTGTCGCCGTGCTCGACCAGTCGGCCGTTGTTCAAGAAAATGGTCCGGTCAGAGACTCGGCTCGCCTGTGCCAGATTGTGCGTGACGATCACGACCGTGATCTTCGGGGTGAGATTTCTGATGAGCGCCTCGATCGACTCGGTGGAGACCGGGTCGAGCGACGATGTCGGCTCGTCGAGCAGCAGGATTTCGGGACCGATCGCCAGCGCTCTGGCGAGGCACAGCAGCTGCTGCTGGCCGCCTGACAGCCGGAACGGCGAGTCTTTGAGCCGGTCATGGACCGCGTCCCAGAGTCCTACCTCGTCAAGACGCTGCTGAGCGATCGACTTCAGGCCGTTCTTGCTGGCCATCCGGTGTGCCTTCACGCCTGCGACGACGTTGTCCATGATCGACATGGGAAAGGGATTCGGCCGCTGGAAGAGCATGCCGACCTTCCTGCGCAGCGACATCAGCTCCAGTCCCGGATGCCAGATGCTCCGTCCGTCAAGGAGCACATCGCCTGAGTGGCGGTAGCCGGTGACCTTGTCGTTCATCCGGTTGAAGGTGCGCAGCAAGGTGGTCTTGCCCGACCCGGTCGGGCCGATCAGCGCCGTGATCGCACCGCGCCTGACCTCAACGTTGATGTCGCTGAGGATCGATTTCTGGCCGAAGCCGAGTGTCAGGTCGACGGCATGCAACGCGATCGCGTCGCTGATGACGCCCCCGTTGCTCTGTATTGCCTGGCTAGTAGCGCCCTCGGTCCGCACCGACGGGTCCTCCCGGCCGGCCTCTACAGACATTCTGCGACCTCGCAAGCGTCCTGGATTGCCATCTCCCCGTTGCCGCCTCAGCGGTCACTGACATTTCTAGGCGGTGAAGGTAACGAGAAGTTGAACAGCAGGTGTGTAGGCGGAAACTGGTGACGAACAGCGGAGACGGACTTTCCCCCCGCATGCGGATATTATGGGGCCCGTCCACGCAAAGCGCAGACGGGCTCCATGACGATCAAAATGGGGTCAGATCCAGCTTCAGACCGCGACCTCGAGCTCGGTGATCATTCCCCTGCTCGCCGACACTGGCTGCTCGACTCGGACCCCGCCAGGAGCCAGCACCCGGAGCGTCCAGTCACCCGGCGCGGCGTAGAACACGAATCCGCCGTCCTCACCGAGCGGCACCTCGGCGACGAACTCGCCCTCAGCGTTGAGCAGCCGCGCATAACCCGATGGCACCGGCGTTCCTGAACTGGTCACGTGCCCCTGAACAACCGACTGGCTCCCGGCGCCAGCCGTTACCTTGATGCCGCCCGCGGGGGCCCCGCACCCGCCTGAGCCGTTTGCCTGCGACGCGCTCACTTGCCGTCTCCCAGTTCGATCGGGACGCCGACCAGCGAACCGTACTCGGTCCACGAGCCGTCGTAGTTCTTCACGTTCGGCTGGCCGAGCAGCTCGTGCAGCACGAACCAGGTGTGCGCGGAACGCTCGCCGATCCGGCAGTAGGCGATCGTGTCCCTGCCGAAGTCCAGGCCTGCCTCGTTCCCGTACAACGCACGTAGCGCGTCGTCGGACTTGAAGGTGCCGTCCTCCTCGGCTGCCTTGGACCACGGCACGTTCTTCGCGGTCGGCACGTGGCCGCCTCGTTGAGCCTGCTCTTGCGGCAGATGCGCAGGCGCGAGCAGACGGCCGGCGAACTCATCCGGCGAACGCACGTCGACCAGGTTGAGGTTGCCGATCGCGGCGACAACGTCGTCGCGGAACGCGCGGATGGAGCGGTCCTGCTCCTGAGCGCGGTAGGAAGTGGCCGGCCGACTCGGGACCTCGGTGACCATCTCGCGCGAGTCAAGCTCCCACTTCTTGCGCCCGCCGTCGAGCAGCTTGACGTTGCGGTGCCCGTAGAGCTTGAAGTACCAGTAGGCGTACGCGGCGAACCAGTTGTTGTTGCCGCCGTAGAGAATGACGGTGTCATCGTTGCTTATGCCGCGCTCGGAGAGCAGCCGCTCGAAACCAGCCCGGTCGACGAAATCCCGCCGAACCGGGTCCTGCAGATCCGTCTTCCAGTCGAGCTTCACGGCGCCCTTGATATGGCCCTTGTCGTAGGCGGCCGTGTCCTCGTCGACCTCGACAAGCACCAGTCCAGGATCATCGAGATGGCCTTGGACCCAGTCGGCGTCCACCAGAACGTCTGAACGGCTCATGTGTAAATCTCCTTGTCTTAGTTCGCCCGCGTCAGGATGCCTGGCGCGCGGGCCTGATCTGTCGGATGAGCAAGTACAGTTCGCAGCCCAGGCACAGGCCGAAGGCTCCGTTGAGGAATGCGGCGATCAGCCCGAACGCCACGGCGACGATGCCGAGCCAGGTAGCGCCGGTTGCGTAGCCGATCACGCCGATTACGGCGAAGGCCAGCCCGAGTCCCTGTGAGAACCGGGGCGGCGCCTCGTCTTCAAGTTCCTTCGGCGGGCCGAGGCGCGGCCGGACAAGCCACCTGAACACCAGCCCGTATGGCGCGTAGCGCATCCCGAACAGCGTCCCGATGCCGAAGACAACGGCCTGCGCTGCAAGCAGCCAGGTGTTGCTGGTGATCAGCACCGCGACGAAGACGGCTGTCGTGATGACGGCGCCGAACCGCGGCCCGCGTGGGTCGATCTGCATGTGGGTTCCTTCCGTGGCTCCGGCCAGCAGGTAATGGCTCGGGCTGGCCAGCAGCCGGATCAGCGGCCGAAGCTGGCTTCACACGGTCAGAGCGTGGCGGTCACGCGGCAAAAGTCCACGACACGTCGCCTGGTCAGGCGCAGGCCCGCGCTATTCCCATCATTTATATAGGAAATCATAGCACGGCTCCCAGCGCGGCGAGCACGTCCGCCTTGCGGGGCTGGCCGCTGGCGCGATGGGTGATCTGGCCGTCAGGGCCGAGCACGATGGTGGTGGGAGTACGCCGGACGCCGAGCCGGCGAACGAGATCCAGCCGCGACTCGGCATCGATCTCGACGTGCGAGACGCCGTCGACCATCTCGGCGACCTCGGTCAGGACTCGCCGGGTCGCACGGCAGGGCGCGCAGAACGCGGACGAAAACTGCACGAGCGTGGCACGGTTGCCCAGCGAGGCGCCCAGATCGTCGCGGGTCAGCGCACTGGCAGTCGGCGCCGCCGGCACGGCCGCCACCTCCCCTACGCCGCTCGCCTGACTCACCCGGGATACCCGACCGTTGCGACGCTGCCAGAACAGGCCGAGGCCGGTCGCCACGGCCAGCACGCAGGCGCTGACAATCAGTCCGGGAGCCACGACGCGTTAACATGCCGCCGTTGCACGACATTCCCGGCTGGACGGATGCCCGCGCCGAGCTGGTCACGCTGGTATCTGGAGCGTCTTCCCGCTGGCCGTGGTGATCTCGAAACCGGTCACGTTCGACTCCTGGACGCGGCTGTGCACCGGGTACCAGATCGCGTTCGAGTCGGCACCCACGAGCCAGCCGCCAGCCAGCACCTTGTGGCCGTCTTTCGTCAGCACGTAGAACTCGCACGCGGTCCACTTCTTAAATCCGCTGACCCGCACGTCCATGTGGGTGCCCCAGGAGCTCTCGCCATAGCGGACGGTGGCGCCCAGCAGTCCCTTGGTCGCCGACGCGGTCTCGATTCGCTGCGCCTGGTGGTGCGGTGCGATGGCTTCGGCAACCGCCGCTGCGCCGCCGACCGCGATCAGCACGGCCGCAGCGGCCGTGAACAGGCCGCGGAAGCGCCTCTTCCGTCTCGTTGCTCCGACCTGATGCAGCAGCGAGTCCAGCATGTTCGGTGACGGCTCGGTCACGTCGGCAGGCGGCTCGCTCGCCAGCAAGATCCGCTCAGCTTCCTCCACCGGTACGCGGTGCAGCAGCGCAGGAAGCGGCGCCAGCCCGGCGAGCTCCTCCCTGCACTCGTAGCACTGACTCAGGTGCTCGTCTACAGCGGCGCGTTCGGCTGGCTCGATGGCGCCTACGACGTAGACACCGAGCAATTCGCGGAACGTCCTGCAGGACGGGTCACTCATGGTGCAAGCCCCCGTTCCTCTAGTTCCAGCTTCAGCGCCTTGAGGGCGTAGAAGGTACGTGACTTCACGGTGCCCGCGGGAACGCCGAGTACCTGTGCGGCCTCCGCGACCGACCGGCCACGGTAATAAGTCTCAAGCAGAACAGCGCGGTGGTCAGGCCGCAGCGACCTCAGCGCGTCGGCGACCGCCCAGGACTCCAGCGCCCGGTCCGCCGTGTCAGGAACAGCCGTCAGCGCGAGGGCCGCCTCGCCGACCTCGTGCGGGCGCGCCTGCCTGGCCCGATGCATATCGACGGCGAGGTTCCTCGCCACCGCGAACAGCCATGGCCTGGCGGGACGGCTCACGATGGCATCAGGATGCAGCCAGGCGCGAAGAAGCGTCTCCTGGACGATGTCTTCGGCACGCTGCCGGTCGCCGCTGGTCAGGTGCAGCGCGTACCTGAGCAACGGCCCAGCGTGCTCATGGTAAAGGGCGCGGACCAGATCCTCGTCGTTAGCCGACTTCGGATGCTCCTGGCTCTCGGCGCCGTCGCGAACCACCACACTAAGGTAAACGGTTGGGCCTGTGGCCTGGTTCAATGACCCGGGAAGATTCCGCGTTGCGGCCGGGTACCTAGCCGCCAGCGAACGGCGGCAGCACCTCGATCACCGAGTCAGCGGCGACCATGATCGAATCCAGCGGCCTGGTTCCCGCGGGCTGGCCGTCGACGAGGTAAGACGAGCGAGCCATGACCTGTTGAAGCCGTTCGGCGTGATCACCAGGCCGTTCAGCGGCGGCGGCCACGCCACCGGTCAGCGCTTCGGCCAGGGTCTGCGCCTCGACCTTGTCCTCGGCGACACCGGCCGCGTCCTTCGCGGCGGCCCAGTAGCGCAGGGTCACGATCGCCATGTCAGCTATCCTCGCTCATAGATAAGCAGGCCCGGCATGCGCACCGGGCCTGCACCAGTCCGGGCGCAAGGCGGCAGGGCTCTCAGGCGGGAGCTGCCGCATACCGGGGGTGGCGGCGGTTGAGCAATGTCCTCTTGCTCACCGCCGCGCGCGAATCGGCCGCCGAGATCCTGCCCTCCCTGAGCCTGCTCGACCACGCCATCACGCTCGGACCGCCGTCAGGTCAGGCGTTCCTCAGCGCGACGGTGGACGCCCCGGAGGGAGCCCGTCCGGATGTGGTGCTAGTCGATGCGAGAAATGACCTGGTTCGCGTCAAGGAACTGCTACGCCACATTACCGGCGCCGGCACGCCCGTGCTCGCGGTCATCAGCGAGGGTGCCTGGGCCGCCGTATCGCCAGATTGGGGCGCCGACGACGTGATCCTCAATACGGCCGGTCCAGGCGAGGTCGAGGCCAGGATAAGGATGGCCGTCGGCCGCCCCACCGTCCAGCCAGGACCAGCCGCTGAGGAGGTCCGCTCTGGCGAGCTGGTCATTGACGAGGCGACCTACTCGGCCAGGATCCGCGGCGCGGCGCTGGACCTGACATTCAAGGAGTTCGAGCTGCTCAAGTTCCTGGCCCAGCATCCGCGACGCGTCTTCAGCAGGTCTCAGCTGCTGCAGGAAGTCTGGGGATATGACTACTTCGGCGGCACCAGAACCGTTGACGTGCACGTCCGCCGGCTGCGCGCCAAGCTCGGCCCGGAGAACGAGGCCCTGATCGGCACGGTCCGCAACGTCGGCTATAAGTTCGTGCCCGCCAAGCACGACGGTCGCCGTTCCGAGCCCGCACATGGGCGGCCATCAGGCGGCGGGCCGACGGAAGCCGGAGCGGAGACGACGTCAGCGCCGATTGACGACGGATCGACGGGCGGCGCGGACCAACGCCCGCAGCGCGCGGGCCAGCAAACACGGCGCGCTGACCAGCGTGCCCGGCACGCAGATCGACGGGCGCCAAGCGCCGATGGGGCGGGCAGATGACGCAGATCCGGGTAGCGGAGGGGCTGACAGGCGAGGAAGTCGCGGCCGTGCTGGAACTGGTCAAGCTGGCCACCGAGGAGGACGGGGTTGCCCCCTTGTCCGAGCATGTGATGCTGCACTTGCGCTACGGCGGCGACCGCCAGGCGCGCAACGTCATGCTCATGGAGGACGGCAAGATCGCCGGCTACGCCCACCTTGATCCGACCGACCCGGTCGAGGGACCGAGCGGCGAGCTGGTCATCCACCCGGCCTACCGGCGCAGGCATCTCGGGCTTGCCCTGGTGCGGGCGCTGGCCGACGAGGCAGGCTCGCAGCAGCTCAGGTTGTGGGCGCACGGCGACCTGCCAGCCGCAAGCCGGCTGGCGGCGGCCGCCGGGTTCAAGCGGGTCAGGGCGCTCTGGCAGATGCGCCGCTCGCTGCAGACTCAGCTCGACCGGCCGCAGCTGGCCGAGGGCATCACGATCCGCACGTTCCTGATCGGCCAGGACGAGGACGAGTGGACGGCGCTGAACCGCCGCGCCTTCGCCACTCACCCCGAACAAGGCGCGTGGACGCGCGCCGATCTCGATCTGCGCGAGCAGGAGCCCTGGTTCAACCCGGAAGGGTTCTTCCTCGCCGAGCGCGATGGCAGGCTCGTGGGCTTCCACTGGACCAAGATCCACGGGCAGGACGGCCAGGACGGCGAGCACGAGCACCAGGCCATCGGCGAGGTCTACGTCGTCGGCGTGGACCCCGGCGAACGCGGCTCTGGCCTCGGCCGCGCACTCACCCTCGTCGGCCTGCGCTACCTGCGCGGACGCGGCCTCTTTCAGGTCATGCTGTACGTCGACGAGAGCAACACGCCCGCGATCAGGCTGTACGAGTCACTCGGCTTCACGCACTGGGACACCGACGTGATGTTCGGCAGGGCGGCGGGCTCGGCGGACTAGTCCGATCGGGCTAGCCCGTAAGAACCTCACGAAGGCAAAACTGGGCTTCCCACGTGATCGAGCCCGAGAACCGCATCGAGTTCATCGTCGGTCAGCGGCCTATCGACCGCGGCGACCGCGCTCAGCACGTCGGCGTAGAGGTCGATCTCGTCGAGCGCGACGGCGTCGTGAAGGCGATCATCGAGGTCGTCTCGCATCGCTTCACCTCCGTCGCTGAAGCAGGTTCGTCGAGATGCCTGCCAGGCTACGGGCAGACACCCTGGCCCCGCATGACCCATCAGGATCATTTCTGACAGCTTCCGTGACCATGCTCACCCCCACGCCCAAACGTGCCTGGCCGCGAGGCAGCGGGTCAGTTCGCCTCGTGTGTCTGCCAGCGAACTCCGCGGTGCCTTGCCGCGCGGTGGGCGTACCGCTCCGGCGTGCCGTCGAACTTCTTAAGGTCTTCCCCAGTCAGATCCCTGATCACACGACCAGGAACCCCCGCATAAAGCACGGCCGGGGGCACCGAGACCCCGGACAGCACGACAGTGCCGGCGGCGACGAGCGCCTTGGTGCCGATCCTTGAGCCGCCGAGCAGCACGGCTCCCATCCCGATCAGCGCGCCTCTTTCTATATACGCGCCGTGCACGGTGGCGTGGTGCCCGACGCTGACCCGAGGTTCGAGCACGGCGGGCTGGCCAGGATCGGCGTGGAAGCAGCACATGTCCTGGATATTGCAGTCGGCGCCGACGGCTATTTCCTCCTCGTCAGCGCGCAGAACCGAGCCGTACCAGACGCTTGCCCGGGGCCCGATCCTTACAGCGCCGACGACAACCGCGCCGGGAGCGATCCATGCCTCTTTGTCGATCGACGGAATGGCGTCCCCGATCGAGCCAATCATTTACGCAGGCCCATTTCGCGTATGCCTTCTCCCTTGCAGACCGGTGCACCAGTTCGTGATCATTGCAGATCCGGCCTGGAGTTCGTCGGGGCGTCCCGGGCAAGGAAGCGGCAGTATCACCATCTGGCATGATGGCAGACCTTGATCACGGAAAAACGTCAAATGCGGATAATCCGCTGTTTCGGTTGCGGTGGGGTGCGCTTCGGGTCAAGAGTCGTCACATCTATCGGCCGCACGACGTCTGCGCGTTGGCAGCGCCGCTCGCGGGCCGTCAGCTTATTAGTCCACCTCGCAGGACCCGGGCCCTGCGGTCGGCTCAGCCATTTCTGGGCCATCCGGGATCTGCCTGAAGTACCTGACGGGTGATTTATGAGCGAGCACAGCGAGCTACTCTCCGAGGGCGGGATGGAGTGGGAGCGCGAGGTCCGCGGCTACAACCGCCAGCAGGTCGACAACTATGTAGCCTGGCGGACCGGCCAGGTTCGCGAACTGGAGAGCCGGCTGTCGCAGAGCCTCGCCGAGATCGAGCACCTTCGCAGGGAGGTAGCCGACGCCAGGCAATCGGCTCGCCGGCCACCGCACGAGGAGATCAGCGAGCGCGTCGGCCAGATACTGAAGCTGGCGGCAGACGAGGCCAAGTCCGAGCGCGAGCACGGCATGTCCGATGCGAACGATCTGCGCGAGGCGGCCAAGGCCGAAACCGAGAAGCTTCGCGGCGAGGTTAAGCAGGAAGTCGACCGGCTCAAGAGCGAGGCGCAGGAGCGCGCTGAGCGGATGCTGACCGCGGCCCAGGAGCAGGCGGACCGTGCGGTCGGCGCCGCCAGGGCTGAGGCGGAAGAGACGCTCTCGACGGCGCGCGCCACCGCCGAGCAGACCGTGTCCGAGGCTAACCAGCACGCCGAGAGCACCGTGAGCACCGCCTTGGCGCAGGCCAAGCAGCAGCTGGACGATGCGACCGCGCGCGCGACGGCAATTCACGACGGCGCAGAACGCCGGCTGAACCTGCTGATCTCGCGGCACACCGAAACGGTCAGGCGGCTCACCGAGATCCGCGACGTCGTCACTGGCCTGGTCTCCGGCGAAGTCTCCCGCGGCTCGCTTGAGGACGAGGTGAACCGGGCGCTCGGGGTGCAGCAGGCCGCCAACGGGTCAGCCGGTTCAGATGGCCGCGCGA
>DATELR010000365.1:0-22878 GCA_035276345.1 Streptosporangiaceae bacterium
CCCTCATCGGGGATCAGCCGGTGCGTCGTCGCGTTCCGCCCGTACATCGGCGGGCTGTACCGGTCGATCGGCGCGTTCAGGTTGAACATGCGGCCGTGCCGGACCTCGCGGGCGGCGGCAGCGACCCGCTCAGGAGTCTGGAGGTTGATCAGCCCGACGTTGTCCTCTGGCCCGAACAGGTGCCACGCGGAACGGCCGCGTCCGCCGGGCGCTTCAGGAAGCTCGGCGTAGGACGGAAGCCGCTGCGCGTCCACGTCAGTCCTGAGCGGCCACGGACGTACCTGCCGATGCGGTCACGTCGAGGTGCGACTTCTTATCAGTGACAGCTTCGGCGGCGAAATGACAGGCGACCGGGTGACCGTTGCCGCGCTCGATCAGCGGTGGCGCCTCCACCCGGCAGATGTCCTGCGCCAGCCAGCATCGCGGGTGGAACCGGCAGCCGCTCGGCGGGTCGAGCGCGCTCGGCACCTCACCGCCCAGGACGATCTGCTGCTTGGTCCGCTCGGCGGCCGGGTCCGGCACGGGCGCGGCCGACAGCAACGCCTTCGTGTACGGGTGCGCCGGCCTGGCCAGCACGTCCTCGGCGTCGCCGATCTCGACGATCTGACCGAGGTACATGACGCCGACCTGGCCGGCGAGATAGCGGACCACGGACAGGTTGTGGCTGATGAAGATGAACGCGAGCCGGTACTCCTGCTGCAGGCCCTGCAGCAGGTTGATGATGTCGGCCTGCACGCTCACGTCAAGCGCGGACAGCGGCTCGTCGAGCACGAGCACCTCGGGATCCACCGACAGCGCCCTGGCAATCCCGATCCGCTGCCGCTGGCCGCCGGAGAACTCGTGCGGATACGCGTCAGCCCGCCGCGGGTCGAGCTGCACCGTTCGCATCAGCTCGGGCACCCGCGCCAGCGCCTCCTTCTGGTTCACGCCCTGCACGATCATCGGCTCAGCGATGGTGTGCCGGATCCGGCGCCGCGGGTGCAGCGAGGAGTACGGGTCCTGGAAGACCACCTGCAGCTCCTTCCGGAGCTCGCGCATTTGCTTGTGGGTCTTGGCGATCAGGTCCTCGCCCTTATAGAGGATCTCGCCGCTGGTCGGCTCGATCAGCCGGAGTATGCACCTTGCAGTCGTCGACTTTCCGCAACCGGACTCGCCGACCAGTCCCAGCACCTGGCCCGGTGCCAGATCAAATGAGACATCATCGACGGCGCGCAGGACTCGCTTGCCGAAATCGCCAGCCTTCGACTTGAGAGTGAACTCCTTGACCAGGTTCCGTACCGACAGCAGCGGCGACGTCGTCGACTGGCCGGCGACGGTTTCTGTCTCGACGGTGGTGTCGGGCATGGCCTCTGAGGTCGTCATTCTGTCCCCTGAGCCGTTGGTGCTACCGGCCTGAGTTCATCCGTGCGGCGGGTACCAGGTGGCGAGCCGGGCGGGACTGCCACGATGCATGCCACTCGCTCGCTGCCCGCTCCCTCCAGCTGCGGGTCAATTTCCTTGCAGTCGGCGATCGCGTCGCCGCACCTGGGTGCGAACGCGCAGCCGCGCGGGGCGGGACGCAGCACAGCCGGAGACCCCGGGATTCCTGCGATGCGCAGGTTCGTCTCATCCGGCCGGGGGATGCACGCCAGGAGCGCCTTCGTATAGGGATGCCGCGGATCGGCGAACAGGTCAGCGGTCGTCCGCTCCTCCACGATGCGGCCCGCGTACATCACCGCGACCCGGTCCACCATGCCCGCGATCACGCCCAGGTCGTGGGTGATGAGGACGAGCGCCATGTCCCGCTCTTCGGCGAGCCGCTGCAGCAGCCGCAGGATCTGCGCCTGGATCGTCACGTCCAGCGCGGTCGTCGGCTCGTCGGCGATCAGCAGCGCCGGGTTGTTCGCGATGGCGATCGCGATCATGACCCGCTGCCGCATCCCGCCGGATAGCTCGAACGGGTAGGAACTAATGCGTTCCTTGGGCGACGGGATCGCGACCGATGCGAGCAGGTCGATCGCGGCTCCCTCGATCGCCTTGCGGGACATGCTCGGGTTGTGAATCCTGATCGCCTCGCCGACCTGGCGCCCGACGGTGAAGACCGGGTTCAGCGACGTCATCGGGTCCTGGAAGATCATCCCGACCTCGGCGCCGCGGATCTTGCGGAGCTCGCGATTGCCGAGCCCGACCAGCTCGGTGCCATTGAGCTTGACCGATCCGCCAAGGCGCGCGTTCTTCGGCAGCAGCGAGGTCACCGACAGCATGCTGAGGCTCTTGCCGGCTCCTGACTCGCCGACGACTCCGAGGCTTTCGCCGCGCTGCAACGTGAGGTCGATCCCGCGGACGGCCGTCAGCGCGTTCGGGCCTGACCCGATCGTCACGGTCAGGCCGTTGATCTCCAGCAGCGGAGCGTCCGGCGCGCTCACCACGAACTCTCCGAGGTGCGTACGTCGAACAGGTCCCGCAAACCATCGCCGATGAAGGAGAACGCCAGGACGACCGTGAGGATGGCGACGCCCGGGCCGAGCGCCACCCACCACTGATAGAAGAACCCGGTGGCGTCGTTGATCATCAGGCCCCACTCGGGCGTGGGCGGCGTGGGGCCGAGGCCGATGAAGCTCAGTCCCGATGCCAGCAAGACGACCTGGCCGAGGTCGAGCGTCGCGTTGATCAGCAGCGGCGTGAACGCCAGCGGCAGGATATGGATCCGGAACAGCCGCCAGCGACTGACACCCGATGCCACGGCGGCCTCGACGTGCGGCCATTCCTTCACCGACATGATCTGCGCGCGCAACAACCTCGCGTAGATCGGCCACCACACCAGCACGAGCGCGATCCCGATGTGGAACAGGCCCGGCCCCAGCGACGCGGTCATGACCATCGCCAGCAGGATCGGCGGGAAGGCGAGCGTCAGGTCGACGAGGCGCATGATGACGGCATCGATCCAGCCGCCGAAGAAGCCGGCCAGCCCGCCGAGCACCGTTCCGATGATCACGCCGCCAGCGACGACCGCGAAGGCCAGCGGTAGCGAGTCCCGAGCGCCGTACAGGGTCCGCGTCAGCACGTCGCGTCCCAGTTCGTCGGTGCCGAGCAAATGCGCGCCGCTCGGTGCCGCGAGCGCCGCGCCTGATGGCGCGGTCGGGTTATAAGGCGACCACAGGCTGATCGTGAGGGCGATGATGATCCAGCCGAACGCGACGATCAGGCCGATGATGACAGGCGTGGTCAGCCAGCCAGACCGGCCGCGCCAGGCATAGGCCCTGGCCGAGGGTACGTCGGGTACCTCGGGGAGAAGGATGTCGGCGGCACTCATGCGACTCGGATCTGCGGGTCGGCGAACGCGTAGCCGATGTCGGTCAGCAGGCTCGCGACTAGGAACGCGATACCGCCGACGATGACGACGCCCATGATCGCGGGATAGTCGAGCGACTCGGCCGCGGTCACGGCGTACGAGCCAATGCCGCCCCACTGGAAGATGTCCTCAACAAGGACGTCGCCGCTGAGCAGGTAGGCGACCGAGAAGCCGATGATCGTCAGAGCCGGCAGCAGCGCGTTGCGCAGCGCGTGGACCATGACGACCGCGGTCTCGCGCGCGCCTTTCGCGCGAGCTGTCCTGACGAAGTCCTGGCTCAGCACGTCGAGCATGCTCGCGCGGACGATCCGCGCGATGCTTCCCATGACGCCCCAGCCGAGGATGAACGCGGGCAGGATCAGGTGCTCGATCGCCTGCCAGGCCAGCTGCCAGTTCCCGGCGATCAGCGCGTCGATCACGTAGAAGCCCGTGTACCTGTGCGGCGCGTACACCTGCGGGTACAGCTGCCCGGGCCCGGGAAGCAGGTGCAGGCGGGTGGAGAGGATAAGCAGCAGCACCAGGCCCGACCAGTACTGCGGCGTCGAGGAGCCGACCAGCGTGAACAGCCGGCCGAGGGTGTCGGTGAACTTGTTCTGCCGGACGGCGGCGAGCACGCCGATGCCGATGCCGCCGATGACCGCGATGATGATCGAGGCGAAGACGAGCTCAAGCGTGAACGGAAGCCGCAGCGCGATGTCGCTGGAGACCGGGCCCTTCGTCACGAACGAGGTGCCCATGTCGCCGTGCAGCAGGTTCACCACATACCGGCCGAACTGCTGGATGATCGAGCCGTTCAGACCCCAGTGCTCCATGGCGGCCGCGACGATCTGCTTGTTGCCGAGCGAGCGCGGGTTCAGTACGGTCGCCAGCGGGTTGGCGGGGATCAGACGGGTGATCAGGAAGGTCACCGTCACGACGCCGAGCAGCAGCGGCGGGATGACCAGGACCCTGCGCGTGATGTACTTCAGCACGCCGTCTTGACCTCCTCCCGCTCGGTGGCTCCCGCCCAGAATGTCATCAGCTGAGCGGGAAAGGGCGCTCCTTGGCCCACTCACGCGCTTCGGTCGACGCGACCCAGCCGATGGCGTTGGACAGCAGCTTGCGGAAGCTCGCGTTGGCATAGGCAGCTGGCCCGTGCCCGGGTTGCAGATAGGCGATCGGACTCTGGCCTGCGGTCTTCACCCAGCCGACGAGCCCTGTTCCCGCTGGGTGTGACCATCCTTCTGATGAATACATATGGCCCGTGATCGCGAGCTGCCCGGAGAAAAAGGCGCTGGAGTCCATCGGGTAATTGGTCGCCAGGATCGGGTGAACGATGTCGGTGAGGACGGGGTTGAGGTAGACCTCGTCCACGATCTCGAAGCCCTCGCCCAGCCCCGCGCAGATCGGATGAGAAGGATCGAGCACGGAGATGCGGTGCTCGACTTCCCTGGTGTAGCCCGAAGACGGGAACTGCTCGCCAGCGAGCTCGCCAGGCATATAGTGCCAGCGCCCTCCGACAATCCGCGGCCAGAGCGGCCAGGCCGGCCATGCGGACATCGCGTGATGCAGGAACACGATGCCCTGACCTGCCTCGAGCATCTCGACGATGCCCGAGGCGTAGTCAGCGGGCGGCATCTCGAACCGGGGCGGATCGGGCTTGCGGAACTCGATCCCCTGCATGTCGTAGCAGACGATCGCGTCCCACAGCCCGGCCCGGTCCCCCCGGAAGTACTCGCGTGCCTCCGGTGGCTGCGCGTGTTCCCACTTGATGCCATCCAGCGCCCGGAATACGTCGAGGAAGGGCTCCATCTCGAACGGATGCCCGCCTGTGACGACGAGGACTCGCAGGTCTGGACTGGCCACTCTGTTCCTCCTAACAGAACTAGCGGGATTGGCTAGCGGGATAGGTTCCAGAGCTTCAGGTTGCAGCAGCCGCTGTACCCGACGCCCTTGATGCCGGTCTGGTAACCCATGACGATGTTCGGGCTGAACAGCGGCATCGCGACCGGGTCGGCGACCATCTGCTGGCCTGCCAGGTTGAAGAAGTGGGTGGCCTCCGTCTGCGAGCCAGCGGCCAGCGCCTTCTCGTACCACTTCTGCTCGATCGGGTCGACGACCGGCGGCGACGTTGGCGTCGCGGACGACAGGGCGCCCATGGTGCCGCCCTCCACGAGGCCGAAGAACCCGACGAACTGCACGCCAGAGCCGTAGTAGTCAGGCGCCCAGTACAAGAGCTCGAACGGCAGCTTGTGGCCGCCCCACGCGGTCGTGTTCACCGCGAAGGTCGCCGGGTTCAGTGACAGGTTGATGTTGGCCTTCTTGAGCTGCGTCTGCAGCAGCTGCGCGAGCACGCCGAGGTCGACACCGTAGGCGTTGATCTCGGGGTAGCTGAGCGTCAGCTTGTAGCCGTTCGGGTAGCCGGCTTCCTTCAGCAGCTTCTTCGCAAGCGCGACGTTCGTCGTCGGCAGCGGGAGCCCCGCGGAACCGGGGAAGCCGTTCGGTATCGGCGATGCCTGCAGCTTGCTGTCGCCCTTCATCAGGACGGACTCGAGCTGCTTGTAATTGATCGCCGCCAGGATCGCCTTGCGGACCTTGAGCGTCATCGGGCCCTGGACGTACTGGTTCTTCACCTCAGAGCTCATGCCGATCCAGAGCACGTTGAACGACGGGATCGTCTTGACGGTGATGCCTGACTGACCGTTGAGGCTCTGCGCCGTGACCGGGTTGAGCTGCATCGCGATGTTGGCCTCACCGCTTTGCAGCAGCTGCGCCTGGCTGGCCGCAGTCTCGGTCTGCTTGAAGACGACGCGGGTGAAGTACGGCCTGGGACCCCAGTACTTCGGGTTGGCGACCAGCGTCACCTGCTGACCAGAGGTGAAGCTCTGCAGCATGTAAGGACCGCTCCCGGCCGAGTGCGACTGGAACCAGTGATCGGCGTGGTCAGTCTTGGGGGCGTTGGCTGCATCGGTGCCGCCGTTGGCCTTGACTTCCTTGGAGTTGATGACCGACGTATAGGTCGCGGACATCTGGTTCGGGAACTCCCAGTCGGGCCTGGTCAGCGTCACCACGACGGTTTCCTTGTTAGGAGTCGTGACGCCCTTCATGAAGCTCACCAGATACGACGCGCTCCCCGCCAGGTTCTTCAGCCGCAGCAGTGAGAACGCCACGTCGGCCGAGGTGAGCGGCGTGCCGTCGCTGAACTTCGCCTTCGGGTTCAGCTTGAACGTCCAGACGGTGTGATCGGAGTTCGCGCTCCAGGACGTCGCGACTTCGGGGACCAGCGTGTGGTTGTCATCGGCAAGCGTGACCAGGGTCTGGTAGGTCGCGGCGAAGACAATCTGGCACGTGTCGCAAATCGCGGTGGAGGGGTCAGTGTCGATCAAGTCCATATTTCGAGCGATGACGAGCGTGTGCGACCCGCTCGAATTGGAGCCCCCCGTGCTGCCGCCGCTCGGGTTGTTTGAGTTCTGCCCAACGCAGCCCGCCAGGGCGAGCATGGTGACCATCAGGATGCCGAACACCCTGGCAGTGCGCGGCGTACGACGCCGCTTGTGCACCTCTGCACTCATCTTCAGCTCCCCTCCTCTTTATTGAGTCCGCAACCGGACGCTGAAAGTCAGTCGGATCCGAAGGCTGCCTGTACCGCACGGAAAGCGGCGTCGGTCGCCTCGAGCACCTGGTCGATGTCGGCATCGGTATGCGCCGATGACAAGAACCAGTTGTGGCGTGGATGCAAGATGGCGCCATGCGCGGCAGCTTCGCCGCAGAACGTCATTGCTTTCTTGAACTCGGCGTCGTTGCCGAACGACAGATTCGGTATCTGAACTGGCCCGCTCTGGCAGACGGCTACCGAGTACTGCTCGGCTTGCTTGGCGATGCCCTCGCGCAGCCGGGTGCCCGCCGACTCCATCTTGGCGACGGCGTCCTCATCTTTGAGTGCGTGAATGGTCGCGACACCAGCCGCCATCGGAACGGCCTGGTACCAGAACGACCCTGTAGCGAAGACCTGCTGGATGCCGTCTCGGAAGCGGTCGCTGCCGAGCGCCGCGCCGAGCGGGTATCCGTTGGCGATCGCCTTGCTCCAGGCGCTGAGGTCCGGCTTCACGCCGAGCGGCTCCCAGCTGCTGCCGTGGTTCAGCCGGAATCCTGCCCGCACCTCGTCCATGACCAGCGCCGCCCCGATCTCGTCGCACAAGGCCCTGACGCCCTTGGCGAACTCCGGATCGACGAGTTCCTGGTCGTAGCCCGCGTCGTGCCGGAAGGGCGAAACATAAATGGCCGCGACGTTCTCAGGCTCCGCCTCAGCGACGGCCGCGCGGACGCTGTCCAGGTCGTTGAAGGTGTACCGGTGCGTTTCAGGGTCTGCGTGTCCAGGCTGGCCATCGGCGAACCTGTTCGACCACGCGGACCAGCCGTGGTAGGAGAACTCCGACATGACGACGCTGCGGCGTCCCGTGGTTGCACGTGCCGCGCTGAGGCACAGCCGCGTGGCGTCGCTGCCGTTCTTGCCGAAAATGGCCCAGTCCGCGTGGTCGACGCGCTGAGTGAGGAGTTCCGCCAGTTCGACCATGGCGGGTCCGGGACCAGGCTGCGTATCGCCCTTCGCTCGCTGGGTCGCAGCCGCCTGCTCGACCTTCTCGTGCTGATAGCCGAGGATCATCGGGCCGAAGCTGCACATCATGTCGACGAACTCGCGGCCGTCGACGTCCCACGCCCGAGCGCCCTGCACGCGCTCGTAGAACTGCGGGTAATGCGGAGAGAGCCGGCGGGCGCTCAGGTGGCCGTACATCCCGCCCGGGATGACCTTGTTCGCCCGCTCGCGGAGGTTGGTGTCCTGCTCCCTGGAGACCGAAGTGGTCCCGTCAGTCATCGCTCGCTTCCCCTCGTTTGCTGCAACAGATCCTTTGCGCGCCCAGCGATGCCGGCGGCGTCAAGCTCGTAGTGGGCGTACAGGGCGGCCGGCGGCCCGAGGACGACGTGAACGTCAGGGACGCCGTGCCGCTTGAACCGGACCGGCCTTCCGTACTCGGCGATGACCTCTGCGACTGCCGCTCCGAGGCCGCCGGTGACGTTGTGCTCCTCGACGGTGAGGATCATTCCGATGTCGTCGACGGCCGCCTGGATCTCGGCCGCGTCGGCCGGCGAGACCGTGTGCATGTCGACGACACGGGCCGAAACGCCCTGTCCTGCCAGTTCTTCTGCTGCCTGCAGGCATGGCCGGACCTGCGAGCCGGTGGCGATCAGCGCGATGTCGTCGCCGTCGGTGACACGGATCGCCTTGCCGAACGCGAAGCCCTCAGGGACGTCCTGGTAGACCTCTGGGTCACGGCCGCGGCCCATCCGGACATAGACAGGCCCGTCGTGATCGAGCGCCGTGCGCAGGATCGCGCGCAACTCGTTTGCGTCCGCGGCGCAGACGACCGTGAGTCCGGCGATGCCGCGCATGGCGCTGAGATCCTCGAGGGCGTGATGGCTCGTGCCGTAGTAGCCGAGCGTCATACCGGAATGGTGCGCGAGCATGACGACCGGCATGCCGGTGTATGCGAGATCGGTCCTCACCTGCTCGCAGCACAGCAGCGCAAGGTAAGCGGCGAAGGTGCTGACGAAAGGCCTGAGTCCGGTCGACGCCATTCCCGCCGCGATCGAGACCATATTCTGCTCGGCGACGCCGATGTTGAAGAAGCGATCCGGGTGCCGGTCGGCGAAGTCGATCGTGCGGCCGGCGCCGGCCAGGTCCGCCGTGAGGACGACGATCCTCGCGTCGCTGTCGGCCAGGTCCGCAAGTTCTTCGCCGGCCACAAACGTCGGGATCGCCCGGGCGCTGATGCCCTGCTCGGTCTTCTTGCCGGCGTCCGCCTTCTTGCCCGTATCCTGCAAGGCCGTCGCGCCGTCCGCGCTGCCACGGAAGACTCCGGAGATCTCCTGCGGACTGGCGCTCGAGCCCGTCGATGGGGTGGTCGTGTCGCCGGTCATGCGACGCTCCCGGTCGGCCGCAATCCGGCGTCGATCTCTGCCATCACGTCGTCATAATCGGCGCCCATCAGGTTGCCGACATGCCAGTCCTTGTCGAGCTCCATCCGCTGCACGCCGCGGCCCTTGATCGTGTCCGCGATGATGCAGAGCGGCCGCTCGTCGCCGCGGTCCTTTACATAGGCGAAGGTGTCGAGAATCTGGTCGTAGTCGTGGCCGTCAATACGGCGCACGTCCCAGCGGAAGGCCGCGAATTTGTCGTGCAAGGGCTCAACGCCCATCACCGATTCGGTGCGGCCGTCGATCGACAACTGATTGCGGTCGACAATGGCGACGAGATTGCTGGCGTTGAAGTGGCCCGCAGCCATTGCGGCTGACCAGACCTGCCCTTCGGCCAGTTCGCCGTCGCCGAGCATGCAGTAAGTGATGTAGTCACCGCCGGTTACCCGCGCTGCGAGCGCCATGCCGAGCGAGACCGAGAGCCCGTGACCAAGCGAGCCGGAGCTGAAGTCCGCGCCGGGAACCTTGTTCATGTCGGGATGGTCGCCAAACGGGCTGTGCAGCCGCGTGTAGTTGTCGAGCAGCCCGGCAGGGAAGAAGCCGAGGTCGGCCAGCACCGGGTAAAGGCCGATGGCCGCGTGTCCCTTGCTGAGCACGAACCTGTCCCGGTCGGTCCAGCCGGGCTCGTCTGGCCTGAATCGCAGCTGCGCGTAATACAGCGCCGAGAATAGCTCAGCGCACGAGAAAGTCCCTGTGTAATGCCCCGCGCCCGCGATGCGGGAAAGGCGGACAGTTTCCCGGCGGACAAGCTTTCCTTTTTCTTTCAGCAAGCGGATCAGGTCTTTCCGCTGCTGGGTGCCGCGTGGGGGAATCGCCGCGGTGTTAAATGTGACGGCCACCACCTTCTGCTTTCTTATCCCGGGGCAGGCTCAGAGATCGGTTATTATAGACGGACGTCCGAAATAAGGTCAAGGGCACCCGAACCTGCCCGGGTCTGGACGCACGTGTCAATGAGGACGCACGCTCGCCAGAGCGTCCAGGAGGAAGGCGGGAGCCTAGATGCCGAGAGTTGTCGACCACGATGCTCGTCGGCACGAACTGGCGGAGGCCGCGTGGCGGGCCATTGTCAAGTACGGCCTGGATGGCACCACGACCCGGCTTATCGCCAAGGAATCCGGATACTCGAACGGCGTCCTCGCGCACTACTTCGAGTCGAAGGACGAGATCCTGCTGGAAGCCCTGCGGCTCTCGCACGACGGCATCGACAAGCGCATCCGCGACGCGGTCGAGGACCAGGAAGGCCTCGGCGCGCTTCGCACGTTCTGCATCGAAGTGCTCCCGGTCGCCGAACAGTCGGCCCGGGAAACCCACCTCGAGATGAGCATGTGGAGCCGCGCGCTCGTGAACGACGAGCTCCGCTCCGTGCAGCGCTCCGAGTCCTCCCGCTGGCGCCGGCTGATGGAGCGCCTCATCATCGATGCGCAGCGGGCAGGCGAGCTTGCCGAGATGCCCCCGCGCACGATCGCCGTCCTGCTCTCCGCCGTCATCGACGGCCTGAGCATCTACGCGCTGCTCTACCCCGACCGCTTCGGCAAAGCCGAGCTGATCGAGTTCCTCGACGACTTCTTCGAAGCCATCAAGCCTGGCGGCGTGGAAGCCACCACCAAAACACTGGCGGCCAGCGCAGACGGTGCACGCCCGCGCAGCGCATCCCGCCGACGCAAGTAGCCGCTTCCCTGCACGCCGGTGTGCTCCAGCGCAGCTCGCCGATGCGCGCCTGTCAAGCCGACCCCACGTGGCCTGAGGCTCCAGCACCCACAGGACCCGCGCCCACCGATGGACTCCTGGTGGGGCTGTGACGCCACCAAAGGTTCACCGATGGGATTGGGTTCGTGGGAGGTGCGGCGGTTGGTGGTTAGGGGCGACGAGCGGTGACGATCCACGCGCGGGAGTCGAACCAAACGCCGTCGTCGGTGCGGTGGGCCGCAAGCGCCACGCTCAGCCGCGCCATGGCGCGGGTTGCGGCACGGGGATCCAGCCTTTTCAAGATCTCGCTGGTGCAAGTGAAGCCGCGGACCCAGTCGAGGGCAGCGGGCACGTCCGCGCCGTAGTAGACCGGCTCCCGAACGTCAGTGAAAGCCACATCGGTGAACCCTGCAGCCGCCAGGATCTCGGTCACGGTTTGCGGGTCGGCGAGCGAGAACGGATCCGGTGCTCCGGTCGGGATGGTCATTGGCCCGGCTGCGCCGAGGGCTTGGTGAATGGTGACGTCCCATTCGTTGCGTTCGTGGCTCTGCCAGACCATCATCACCAGGCGCCCGTCAGGACGCAGTGCCCGCCTGACGTTGGCGAATGCTGAGCCGGGGTCTTCGAAGAACATCGTCCCGAACCTGCTCATCGCCAGGTCGAACCGCTCCTCCGGGAAGGGGTAAAGCTGCGCATCGGCGTGCTCGAAGGCGACGTTGCCGAGACCTTCCGCCCGGGCGAGATCGCGAGCGCGATCAATGGCAGTTGCGGAAACATCGACCCCCAGCACGCTCCCCTGCCTGGCCGTGCGCGCGGCCTGCCGGGTCGTCTGGCCGGTCCCGCATCCGATGTCGACGATCTGGTCGCGCGCATGGATGCCGCAGGCTTGGTGCAGCACGCCGTTATGCCGCTGCAGTTCGGCGTCATAGCCCGTCAGGCCTCGGCGCTCGCGGTGACTTCCGTCCATCACGCGTGTCGCTGACGACCGGCGGGAACCAGACCCCGCTCGGCGGCGTATGCGTCGAGGCGGTCCGCCAGTTCACGCGGGCGGCTCAGGGCTGGCGTGTGCCCGCCGTCGATCTCGTCTGGAGTGATTCCAAGGCGCTCGCGGGCAACGCGGCGGAGGTACGCCGGAGGGAACACGCGGTCATCGCGGCAGATCAGGATCCGCGTGGGCACATCCGGCCAGGCCGGCATCGGCCACGGCTCTCCCAGCCGCGCCTCTGATTGACCGCGGCCGCGTTTCAGCGCCTCGGCTGCGAGTTCCGCCGGAACGTCCTGGTAGAACAGGGCGATCACATCGTCATACCGCTCTCGCGGCTCGTCCCCGTACCTCGTATTGGCGGAGTAGTCGGCGGGTGATTCGCCGGGCGCGGGAATCATGGGTGCGACGAGGACGAGCAGATCTACCGGCAGCCGGTCGCAGACCAACGGCGCGGTGAAGCCGCCAGCCGATTGAGCCACGACCACCACGTCAGTGCTGTCGCGAGCCGCAGCGGCGACGGCGTCCGCATATTCGGGCAAGCCAGCAGAGTCGTCCTCACAGGGGAGATCCGGCGCTACGGTGTCGTGGCCGCGCGCCCGCAGCTCAGCCGCCACCAAATGCCAATACCAGCCAACGTCGCCGGCGCCGTGGATGAAGACGAATGCAGCCACCGAGGACATCACCTCCTACGCCAAGTTAGCGAATCTCTCCCGGAGGTACCGGACGATCTTCCTCGCCTGAACGTGACTGACCTCGACAAGATCTTCGTCTGTGCTGCCGTTCTCGTGCTCGACCAGCATCGACGTCCAGCGCCAGGCCATGTCCTTGTACAGGCCCTCATCCTCGGGCCCGTCGTCGTGTTCAAGGCGCCTCAGCAGCCCCTGCGGCCGGTCTATCGTCGCCCCGCCCGTCACGATCGCGTAGTACGTGATCTTGTTAGTCATCCTGCTGCCTCAGTAAGTAGTCCGGTATCTGCGCGATGCCGGGAGGCCTCGGCACGGCTGCGCAGACTTCCCGCTGGAATGCGAGGAGCTCGGCTCGCTCGGGCGGAGTTGTCGTGTGCTGGCGCAGTCGCTGATAGGGCGGATGGGTGAACTGCTCCTTTGCATAGAAGCTTTCCCTGGTGTGAAATTGCAGTTCGAACACGCCACCATCCGGGGTGGTCCAGCGCGTGTTGATGCCGTTGTAGTTCGCACCCTCCAGCCAGTGATTCTTTTCGTAGGTGTTCCGATACCCGGCTGACTCCAGCTGCCGCCCTACACTGCCGTGCGCAGCCACGTACTCATCGGCCCTGACGCAGAACGTGTACCGGACCGCATCGTTGATCTCCGCGGCAGCCTCGGCCGGGTTTAACAGGCCTTTCATACTCATCTTGTCCGCGATCTTCTCCTTCAGGCGGTCCTCGCCTTTGAGGCGATGGTCCAGGCCGACCAAAAGAGCGCCGTGCGGGTTCTCGAGTTCGATCTTCTTCAGCAGCCTGGTAACTGCCGGCTCGGGCTCGCGGAGCAAGGCGATCTGCTTGTCAGCCACGGCGTTGTCGTCTGGACTCAGGTAGCGGTCGCACGCGCCCCGCCACGAACCCGGCGGATCGTCATGCCGGTCGGGCTCTTTGCTCGGCTTGTCTGGCCAGCGGGTGATGTGAGCTTGCCATAAGTCTTCGAATCGGCTGACCTGAGACCAGAACCCGCGCTCGCCGGCATCGATCCGGCCGCGCTCCCTATCGAGAGAACTTCCGGCTCGCCATTTCTCATCACCCGCGGCGCTCGGGTGGCCGGGCGGTAACTCCGCGAGCCGGCGCGCGAGCTCGCTTCGGATCGCCTGGTCGGGGTGACCGGACCGGTCGACTCTGACCTCAGGCACCGTGCCGCTGGCACCACCCGGCTGATCGTCGGCTAAACGATCTATCCGCCCGCGCATGTCAGCCCTCCGGTCGCTGGTACGGCACCGCCCTGCTCTGCCCGATCCGTGCCGGCGGCGAGACAACGCTATCGAAACTGGCGTCACAACGGACCCAACCGCCTCAAAGACCTTCGACTGTTTCAGCCTCGCCGGCGACCCCGTCGCGACGCCGGTCGAGCGTGTCGATTCGGGCTGGGTCCGTTCGTAGCCAGGTTGAGGCCGGGGATTCGCCGGCCATGACTCCTGGAGGATCATCATGCGACTGACCGCAACATCGTTCGTAACCCTCGACGGCGTGATGCAGAGCCCTGGCGCGCCCGAGGAGGACCCGAGGGACGGCTTCGATCTGGGCGGCTGGCTGCCGCCGCACTTCGACGACCAGACGGGTCAGTACATGGCCGGCGTGTTCGAGCACGTCGACGCGTTCTTGCTCGGCCGCTTCACCTATGAGACGTTCGCCGGCTACTGGCCGAACGTTACCGACCCGGCGGACCCGATCAGCGGCGCGCTGAACAAGCTGCCCAAGTACGTGGTGACGGGCACGCTGACGGATCTCGCCTGGAACAACTCGCACCCCATCACCGGCGACATCGTCAAGGAAGTCACCGAACTCAAGCAGCAGCCAGGCAGGGAACTGCAGATCCATGGCAGCGCCACCCTGATACATCACCTCACAGACAACGGTCTCATCGACGTCTTCCGCGTCCTGACGTTCCCGGTCGTCCTCGGGCGAGGAAAGCGCCTGTTCGCCAACGGCGTCACGCCAACGGCGCTCAAGCTGACCGACATTCAGACCACTGGCAGCGGGGTCGTTATGCACACCTACGAAGCCGCAGGGCAACCCAGCTTCGGATCTGTCGTGTGACGATGCCGGCGCTGTTCCAGACACGTTCGCGGGCGGTGCCGAGACGCCTCTGCGCCGGCACCGCCCGCGTACTTCAGGATCAGGCGACTTCTTCGACGATCTCGAACTTGTTGCCGTCAGGGTCCCTGAACTCGAACATCGGCGGCACTCCAGGCCAGCGGAGGAGGTCACCGGTCTCGATGCCGCGCTCCCGCATGGCTCCGTACTCAACCTCGGCGTCGGGAACGACGAACCGGATACCGGTATCTGCACCCGTGCTCGGGTTCGCGATGAGCGCGACCGACGTTGAGGCGCCTGATGCGGCGACGGTGACCCAGCGGTAACTGTGGCTGACCTTGGCGTCGAGTCGCTTCTCGAAGCCGAGCGTGCCGACGAAGAAGTCCAGGGCCTTGTCCTGGTCGCTGACCGGGATACCGATCGTCGCGATGTCGGTAATCGTGGTCTGGTTCATGGTGACTCCCTTGAAATCGTGGTTGGCTGATTAGGCTCGATCGGTGGTCACGGCTGGTCCTGGTACATCAGCGAGCCAGGCGTGGTGAGCGTCTGACCGGTCTCCAGCCAGGTCTTCAGGCCGGAGAGGATCATCGGCCAGCCGCCATACAGCTCAGACGGCGCATCCTCAGGCAGCTGGTCGTGGATGAGTGTCAGCCGACACGAGTCGCCGACCGGTTCGATCTCCCACGTCAGGCGAGAAGTTCCGGCTCGCTCAGCGTCGGGACCCCACAGCGCGCGCATCGTCTGCACGAGCTTGCGAGGCCGGTCGACCTCCAGGTTCTCGCCCTCCATCAGCGCTCGTTCCGCTCCGGGATGGATCAGCTGGTAGGACGAACCGACCGTCCAGTCCGAGTTGATCGCCGACCCGAAGTGGTACTTCTGCCTCGTCGCGGGGTCGGTGATGGCTTCCCACAGGCGTTCAGGCGTTGTCCGGATATAGATCTCGAAAACCTTCTCCATCTGACTCTCCAGGTCCCGCTTGAGGTCGGCCAGCCCCGCGACCCACCGCTCGGTGTACTTGTTCACCCAGCGGTCGTGAACAAGGCGGATCGGGACTGGATTCAGGTAGTGCAACTTTTCGCGGCCTCGCCTCCTGGTGACGACCAGGCCCGCCTCCTCGAGGATCTTGAGGTGCTTCGCCACGGCGATCCGCGTCATCTCGTGCCGCGCGGTCAGGGCGACCAGCGTCTGCCCGTCCCTCGCGTATAGCTCGTCAAGCAGCGCTCTCCGCGTCGGGTCTGCCAGAGCTCTGAACACCGGATCCATGTCCACCACAATAGGAAACCATTTGGTTTCCTGTCAAGCCAGCCGGCCTCCGTGCGGAGCAAGACGCTGAACGATCTGTCGGTACTCACTGGTTAGGGTGAGGTCCATGGCTCACAGACTCGTCGCGGAACGGTTGGTGCTGCGCGGCTGGAACGTCGAGGACGCCGAGATCGCGCTAGGCGCATACGGGGATGCCGAAGTCTCCCGGTGGCTCGCTCCAGCCATGGATCAGATCCAGGACGTCGCGGCTATGCGCGTGGTCCTGCAGCAGTGGATCGCCGAAGACTTGCGAATGCTGACGCCGGCCGGACGATGGGCGGTCGAGCTCCCTGACGGGCAGGTAGTCGGCGGCGTGAGCCTGCTGCCACTGCCCCCCGACGAGGAGTTCGAGATCGGCTGGGCGTTGCACCCGAAGGCGTGGGGTCATGGTTATGCCTCCGAATCCGGGCTCGCGCTCGCGCGATGGGCATTCGACCAGGGCATCGAGCAGGTCATTGCGCTGGTGCGCCCGGCGAACAACCGCGCGCTGGGTACTGTGCGCCGGATCGGCATGGAGTGGGTCGGCGAGACCGAGAAGTACCACGGCCTGCGCCTGCAGCAGTACCGGCTTCGTCCTGGTGACCTGAAAGCGCCGCGCCCGCTCGGGTAGACCGACGCGTTACGCCTGCGGGTAGACGTACTGCCCGGGTGCGGGTGGCGGCGGCCGCTGCAGTGAACGCTTGCGCACGATACGGATGACGAGCAGGAGCACGGCGCCGAGCACGCCGATGAGAATCAGCGGCAATCCTGGCAGCAATGCACCGACGATGCCGTTCGCGATGCTGCCGCCGAAGGCGAGGTCTGCTCCCGGGGCGGGATTGCCGGTGACGGTGACCCGGAAGGTGCCCGGGTGGGTGATGTTGAGACTGAGTACGGCGCGGCCGTGCCGCGATCCGATGTTGTAGGTGACCTGAGATCCGTACTGCCGGAGACTCGGTACGCCGGCACCTGAGGATGCTGGGGTGATGCGGATGTTGAAGCGCGGGATGGCGCCGTTCTGAGCTCCCTGACCTTCGTAGTAGATGGTGTAACCGCCGCTGTGCGAGAGCGTGATCGTGCCCCCGGCGGGCACCGGTACCCGCTGCAGGCCGTCGACCGTATTGACAATCCCAACGATCCCGACGATCAGCCACGCCACCCCCGCCACGAAAAGAGCGACGGGGAGCAGGTACCAGATCCGGCCTGGCTGCACCTTGGGCTGCTGTGCAGGCGGATACCCGGGAGGAAAATAGCCTCCTGGCGGCGGATATCCGCCTGGTGGAGGAGGTCCGCCACCTTGCGGGGGCCAGCCGCCCGCTGGTGTTCCGCCGCCCGCCGGGTAATCGCTCATCGCCGTGGCCCTTTCCTAATGGCCGACACCCTAGCGTTCTGCCCAGTACCGCAGCACGCAGGCGCTGCTGTCCGGACGTTCTACCGGGCTGAAGGCAATCTACGAGAAACCGCCACGGCGCGCAGCCACCGACTTGGCGCGGCAAGCCAGCTCCTCACCAGGGGCACATCAAGGATGAACGCAACAGCGATGACCGTGGCCACGCTGAGGGCGGCGCCGCCGACAAGGTCGGTGAAGTAATGCCAGCGCAACGCGATGAGTCCGATCGGAACGGCGATCACCAACGCATATGCGATCGCCAGTACGAGGTAGCGCAGAAGCCTGGCTCTGGCGGGTTGCGGTGGCAGGAGCAGCAGCACGGTGACCGTCGCGGCCAGCGCGGTAATCGCGGTCATGTGACCGCTCGGGTAAACGAGCGAGCCCAGGTAGGTCCGGTGGAAGAGCGGCTTCAGCACTCCTTCCGCGAGCCCTTCAGAGATTGCGAATCCGAGTACGGCGAGCAGCGCCCCGCTCAGCCTCCCGGCCAGCAGGCAGACGACGACGATCGCTGCCACCATCAGCAGCGCCGGAAGCTCCGAGCCAGGGCGGCCAAGCCAGTAGGCGGTGACATGATGGCCGCGAAACGCGTGGATGACAGGCGCATCCACGGCCCGGTCCAGGGGATTTGCCCTGGTCTGGTCGGCAAACAGCACCCCGAGCGCGGACACGATCACCACGCACACGGCCAGCACCCATGCGGCCCACGGCCGGACGGCGGGGCTGAGCAGCGGCCGTTCCGGCGAAGCGGTGAGCGGCGGGCCCGGTCGCACATCAGTGCTGTCCACGCCGCTCCTCCCGGTCACTTCGCAAGCTCAGGAGATCGTCTCTGCCGTCCGCCGAGCGTATCCGGCTTGCAGCGCCTCGCCGACGCCTGATGCGAGCTAGCCAGCATACGTGACCTCGGTGTTTCACCCCCTGCCGATCCTGGCCGCGGGCCGGCTTGCCCTGAAGTCGGCCAGAATCTCCTGCCGCATGACCCGGGCCGAAAGATGGGGCACCTGCCCCATGCGGCTGCCGGTGGCGGCGCGCGATCCTCGAGGCGGGCGAAGGGCTCCAGCCCTTCCGTGACGAGGGGAACCGTTGTGGCAAGTAAAGCCGTGATCAGCCTGACGACCGGCCTAGAGGACGCGGAAAAGGTCACTGTTGCCTTTCTGATGGCTGTCGCAGCGGCCGAACAGGGCCGCCCGACGCTGATGTGGTGCGCGAAGGAGGCTGTCCGGCTTGGGGTCGAAGGCGTCGCCCAGGGAGTCGCCTGCGAGGGGTGCCCGTCGTTGCAGGAGCTGACGAAGCGGTTCGAGGCAGCGGGCGGCAAGCTGATGATCTGCCCCATCTGCTTCAACGCCAAGCGCCTGGATGACCAGGTCCTGATCAGCAACGCGACGCTCGGCGGCACGGTCCCGCTGTGGGAGTGGATCGGCGACGAGCCGGCCACCACGTTCAGCTACTGATAGCGCCGGCTGCGACGCCGTCTCTACGAGTCGTCGCCGATCAGGCCGTGGCTGGCCGCGAACAAGCTCGCGAGCGCCCGGTTTGTGGTGCCGGTCTTGGCATAAATGTGCTCGACATGATGGCTAGCTGTCTTTCGTGAGATAACAAGACGCTCGGCGATTTCCCGGTTCGATAGCCCGCGTGCCAGTAGCCGGAGTACTTCGACCTCGCGGCTGGTCAGGCCGCCTGGCCTGGCCTGCCTGCGGGTGGCCCGGTGTCCGGCCGCCGTCAGGACGGCTGCCGCCGCCTCCGCGTCGAGTCGCCCGGCCTTCGCCTCAGCTCGCATCTGGGCCGCGGCCTCATCAGGACCGGCTGCTGGGCGGTGCGGCCGCGACTCGGTCCGCGAGTGGTAAAAGTCGGCCGCGGCGAGCAGGCGACCCTCCGGGCTGATCGCGCCACCGGACAACCCGCGCGGGTAACCTGACCCGTCCATGCGCTCGTGATGCTGGACGGCGATGGCAGCCAGCGGCTTCAGGCCCGGCGAGGAGGTCAGCATTCGCTCGGTCAGGTAAGGATGCATGCGCACCCGCTCGGTCTCGGCGTGGCTGAGCGTTCCTTCCTTGTCCCAGATCGAGTTCGGCACGCCGAGCCGGCCGAGGTCATGGACGAGTCCGGCCATCCGCACCTGCCTGGCGACCGCATCGTCCAGGCCGAGTGCGCCTGCCGCGGCCCCGGCCAGGTCGGCAACGCCGCGCGAGTGGCCGATCGTGTAGGGCGACTTCACGTCGGTGAAGTCGGCAATCGCCTCAAGAGCCGACTCGACCTCAGCGTGTCCAAGCCGCACGCCCAGAGCCGGCTCGGCCGCGATGACTGCGTCCCAGGTGCCCTGCTCGTCCAGGCCTTCGCAGAGCACTTTCGCCTCGGCGGTGAACAGGTCGACCAACTCAGGGTCGAACTGCGTTCCCCTCCGCTGCCGGGCGACCTCCACGGCGGCGTCGAGCCCGCCGGCCCGGTGAAACACCTCGACGACATCGGCCAGCGAGACCAGCCTGGCGGCAAGCAGGATCTCCGCGCCGCTTGCTCCCTTCGGTACGCCTTTGCCGTCCCAGCGCTCGAAGGTCTGCTCGACGCTGTCGCGCACTCTTTGAGCCATGCCGAGCCGGGCGGCTAGGTCATCGGCGGCCATCCAGTGGTTGTCGAGCATGGCCTCCGCGGCCCTGCGTCCCTCGCCGAGAAACGCCATGCCGAGCCTGGTCCGCTCGCTGACCGGCCGTCCGGCTCCCAGATGGCGCAGCATGAACAACGGCCGGGACGCGGCAGTCGCGAAGTCGGTCAGCCGAAAGTCGGTCTTGAGCGCGGTGTCGTCGCCGAACCATTTCGCCTGCTCGTAGGCGTCAACGTGGCATCCGACCCAGGCGACCAGGGCCGAGTAATAGACGACTTCGCGCTCGGCTTCGTCCACGCCGAGCCGCTCGGCTATCCGCAGCGCGATCAGGCACTGCCGGAGTACGTGCTCCATCGGCTGGCCCATGCCCAGGTCAGCGGCCAGTGACAGGACGGCAAGCAACTCCGCAAGGGTGACGCGCGGAGACGCGGCCTGATCTGCCATGACATGAATATAAGCAGGCCATGACCGCGGTCGACCCCGATAGCACCGGGCAACGTTCCCGAGGCGGACGTTGCCCGGTGCCATCTAGGAACGCGTCACGGCAAGCGTGCGAGCCGCCGCCGACGCAGACACGGTGCCGGCTGGCAGGTTCCAGCCGGACACGACGATCAGGTGCACCCGAAAGGATGTCCTGGCTGCACACGCCTCATATCCGCTGATCACAATTACGGTCGATGTCGCGAGCAACGCACCCGCGTCGATCACGAACTCACCAACCGTGACTGGGCACGGCACGAGCGTGTGGGTGGACTCCACCACCGATGTAGTCAGCGTCACGCAGTAACCATCAAGCGCCGCCTAGCCGCGCCCCGCCTTGTCCTCCACCTGAGCGGGCAGGGCGGGGCGCCATCAATCTCCGACGGATCTGCCGAAATTGCTAAGGACAAACTTATTAGCTAGGCTTACGATATGCGCGAGGTTCTCGACGCCCGGGAGACCGACGTCCACGACGTCGCCGCGGCGATCCGGGTCAGCGTCGGCCTGCTGCTTCGGCGAATGCGCCAGGTGCGGCCGGCAGGCGAGCTTTCGTTGCCGGAGAACTCAGCCCTGGTCCGGCTGGAGCGGTCGGGGCCCATGACGCCGACCGCGCTGGCCAGGCTCGAGCAGATCAGCCCGCAGTCTGTCGGCGCGACGATCGCGGCGCTGGAGGCCCGCGGTCTGGTCAGGCGAAGCCCAGATCCCGCCGACGGCAGGCGGATTTTGCTTTCGGTCACCGAAGCCGGGCTGCAGGCGTTGCGGGACAAGCGCAACGCCAGGACCGAGCAGCTGGCCAGGGCGTTGTCTACCGGATTCACGGCCGACGAACTCGAGCAGCTATCCGCGGCCGCGCCGTTGATCGAGCGACTGGCGCACAGCATCTGATGACGGCGGGCAACGGCGATCGGTACCGCTGGGTTGCGCTGTCGAACACGACGGCCGCCGTGTTCATGTCGGCGCTGGACGGGTCGATCGTCATCATCGCGCTCCCGGCGATCTTCCGTGGCATCCACCTCGACCCGCTGGCGCCAGGCAACGTCGTCTACCTGCTCTGGATGATCCTGGGCTACCGGCTCGTCCAGGCGGTTCTTGTCGTCACCGTCGGCCGACTCGGCGACATGTTCGGGCGGGTCAAGATCTACAACGCAGGCTTCGCGGTGTTCACGGTCGCGTCCGTGCTGCTGTCGTTCGACCCGTTCAGCGGGAGTCACGGTGCCCTGTGGCTGATCGGCTGGCGGGTACTGCAGGCCGTCGGCGGGTCGATGCTCACCGCCAACTCGGCGGCAATCCTGACCGACGCCTTCCCGGCCGCAAAGCGCGGCTTCGCGCTCGGGATCAATCAGGTCGCCGCGATCGCGGGCCAGTTCATCGGCCTCGTCGCGGGCGGCATTCTGGCGGCCATCGACTGGCGAGCTGTGTTCTGGGTGAATGTCCCGGTCGGGATCTACGGGACCATCCGCGCATACCTCAAGCTCCGCGATGATGGCGAGCGGCATCGCGGCAAGGTCGACTGGTGGGGGAACGTGACCTTCGCGGTCGGACTGGCCGCGATCCTGATCGGCATCACAGCGGGAATCCAGCCGTACGGCGGTCACGCGATGGGGTGGACGAACCCGTTCGTTTACGGCTGCATCATCGGCGGCGTGCTGCTGCTCGCGGCCTTCGCCGTGATCGAAGGCAAGGTCGCCGACCCGATGTTCCGGCTCACGCTTTTCCGGATCAGAGCCTTCACCGCCGGCAACATTGCCGGCCTGGCTGTCGCGATCGCCCGCGGCGGCCTGCAGTTCATGCTGATCATCTGGCTGCAGGGGATCTGGTTGCCGCTGCACGGCTACGCGTACAGCGCCACTCCCCTGTGGGCCGGAATCTTCATGCTGCCGCTGACGGCCGGCATCCTGATCTCGGGGCCTATATCCGGGTACCTGTCGGACAGGTTCGGCGCGCGCGTGTTCGCGACCGCCGGGATGGTCGTGTTCGGCGCTAGTTTCGTGGGGCTGATGCTGATCCCCGCGGACTTCCCGTACGGGGCCTTTGCCCTGCTCACCGCCGCGAACGGAATCGGCGGCGGCTTGTTCGCGGCACCGAACTCGGCCTCGATCATGAGCAGCGTCCCCGCGAGGTACCGCGGCGTCGCATCGGGGATGCGCTCGACCTATCAGAACTCCGGCACGGCGCTGTCGATCGGGGTGTTCTTCTCGCTGATGATCGCCGGACTGACCAGCACATTGCCGCGCACGCTGACCCACGGCCTGCAGCAGCACGGCGTGCCCCACACGATCGCGCATCAGATCGGTTCGCTGCCTCCGGTGTCGTCGCTCTTCGCTGCCGTCCTGGGGGTGAACCCGGTCCAGCACGTGCT
>DATELR010000366.1:0-17401 GCA_035276345.1 Streptosporangiaceae bacterium
GCACATGACGGGTTTGCCGGCTGCCACCGATGCAAGGGTCAGCTCAGCGTGTGTCGTGTCGTGCGAAGCGATGACGATGGCGTCAACGTCACGGCTCTCGATGACCTCGGCCCAGTCCCGGGTTGTCACGGCTTCCGGCGCTGCATGGCCCGCTCCCTTGGCCCGGTCAAGGTCGACGTCGGCGATCATGGTGACGCTCGCGCCGCTCACGAAACGCTGGATGGTGCGCACGTGGTCGGCTCCCATGATCCCGGCTCCGATCACGCCAACCCGGACCGTCATGTCACGCCTGCCCACGAGCCCTCCTTTGCCGATCGGCTGATTGCGTCCAGCACGGCCGCCGCCTGGACTGCGTCTGCGACCACCGCTCCGCACGCGCGCCCCTCAGCGATCGAGCGGAAGAAGCGGCTGGCCTCAATCACCTTGAGGTCGTCATAGCTCATCGCGGTCGCCGCCCCAGGCTGGAACCTCGCGTATTCGCCGTGCGACGGACCGACGTGCACCGTCCGGACCGGCACGTCCTGATAGTCCTCGCCGCGGCAAATCTGGAGCTCGCCCATCCGCCGAAAACTCCACCGGAGCGCGCCGGAGCGGCCGTGAATCTCAAAGCCGTATGAGTTCTGCTCGCCGACCGCCACGCGACAGGCCTCGATCACGCCGCGCGCGCCTGAGGCGAATCTGACCAGGCACGACACGTAGTCCTCGTTCTCAACCTGGCCGGGAAGACCGGCGGCCCGCATGTGCCCGGTCGTCGCGGTGGTGGGCATCGCCCTGGTGGGAACGAAAACCGCGGTGTCCGCCGCCACCGACGAGATCTCGCCGACCAGGTGACGGGCCAAGTCGATGGCATGCGACGCGAGGTCGGCGAGAACGCCGCTCCCGCCGCTATCGCGCCGGAATCTCCAGGTCAGCGCGGACTGCGGATGCGCGGCATAGTCGCTGAAGAAGCGGAACCTGGCGTGGGTCACGGGACCGATCGCGCCGCCGGAGATCAGCTCGCGCGCCGCGTCGACGGCCGGAGCGTTGCGGTAGTTGAAGCCGACGGCGCACTGAACGCCAGCGCTGCCCGCCGCAGCCGCGACCGCGATCGCGTCACCGGAGGTTAGCCCCACAGGTTTCTCAATCCACAGGTGCTTTCCCGCCGCCGCCATCGCGACGGCGATCTGGCTGTGCAGGAAATTCGGCGTCGTGATGCTGACGGCCCCGACCCGGGGATCGGCGGCTATCTCTTGCCAGTCGCTCGTTGCCGTCGCGAAACCATACTGATCGGCGGCCGCCTCCGCCCGTCCGGGCACCTCGTCGGCCACAGTGATCAGGTCGGCTCGAAGTGCGAGGTCGGGATAGTGATGGGGTAGCCGCACGTAAGCCCGGGCATGCACGGTGCCCATCCAGCCAAAGCCGATGACCGCGACGCCAATCCGCCTGCCGGTCAATGAGCTGTCAGTATCCATCGCCTGCCAACGCTTGGACCGGTCCACTCGTAGAATTCAGCGTGATTCACCGCTACGCTCCATGTCAAGCCCTACATAACCGATCGCCTTGCGACGTCGAGTCTCGTGGAGCGTTCCACATGCCGCAGACCGGACGGGAGTTCCGTCTCCCCACCATCCGCGATGTGGCGGAACGCGCGGGCGTTTCGAAGTCGCTGGTCTCCCTGGTCTTGCGCGATGCAGGCAGCGTCAGCCAGGCGAAACGGCAGGCCGTGCTCGCCGCAGCCGCAGAACTCGGTTACCGGGTCAACGCCGCCGCCCGCAGCCTCAGCGAACGCCGGACGCACACCGTGGGCGTGCTCCTGGACGACCTGCGTAACCCGTGGTTCGTTGACCTGCTTGACGGCCTGAACCACACCCTGTCGGCCCGCGGCCTCAGGATGCTGATGGCCGACGGTCACCTGAGCAGGCGAGCTGGCCAGGACCTAGTGGCTTCGTTCATGGAACTGCGCGTCGACGGCATCGTTGCGGTCGGCACCATGCCAGATCCGTCGATACTCGGCGCGATCGCCGCCAGGCTCCCTACCGTCGTCGCCGGGGCGCGGGACGCCGAGGCGGCGGAACTCGACGTCGTCGCGAACGACGACGCCCTCGGCGGCCGCCTTGCGACCGAACATCTGATCGGCCTGGGTCACCGCAGGATCGGGCACATCAGCGGCCGTGGCAAGGTGGGCGAACTGCGGCGCGGAAGCTTCCGGGAGACCATGGGCGCGCACGGCCTGGCTGCTTCGGAGATGACCGAAGCTGGTGATCACACCGAGGAAGGTGGATACCGCGCCGCCGTCCGGCTCCTTAGCGCGCGTTCCCGGCCGACCGCGATCTTCGGGTACAACGACATCTCGTGTGTCGGAGCACTGACCGCCGCCGAGGAACTGGGCCTGAAGGTACCAAGGGACTTGTCAGTGGTCGGCTATGACAACACCTATCTTGCTCAGCTACGGCATCTTTGGCTGACGACCGTCGACAGTGCAGGCTTCGATGTGGGCCGTCAAGCTGCGGGCTGCCTGCTCGAGCGGATCGCGCACCCAGGAGAGGTCGGCACGGTCATCCTGACCAGGCCTCACCTTGAGATCCGCGGCAGCACAGCCGCCCCGCCTGCCGAGGTCCTTAGCGTCGGCTAGGGCTGGACGTCGGCGAGCGCTCTTCCTTACGAACCTCATCCGGCTCTGCGCGCCGGCTTCTGGCCCGCTTCAGTGCCCACCGCACGACCTCGATCAAGCCAGTCAGCGCCAGTCCTGTGGCCAGGGCGACGATCAGGCCCTTCCATGCCGCGCCCTCGAATGCCTGGCCGCCGAAATAGCCGAGCAGGGCCGCGTACGACGCCCACAGCACAGCGGCAATCGCGTCGAACACCGCGAAGCGCCGCCAGGGAAAGTGCAGTGTGCCGGCGCTCAGAGTGACGGCTGTCCGCCCGCCAGGGATAAAGCGGGCGACGGCGATGAGCTCGCCGCCGCGTTTGTCAAGCTGCTCATCAGCCCATGCCAGGGATTTCTGGCTCTTCTCGCCGCGAAAATACCTCTTCCGCGCCCTGGCGCCGAAGCGGTGGCCAATCCAGTAGGCAGTGTTGTCGCCCAGGAAGGCGCCGATGGCCGCAGCGAGGATGACCAGCTCAAGATTGATCCCGCCGGTAGCCGCGACGACTCCTGCCGTGATGACAGACGCTTCGCTCGGCACGATCGGCAGCACCGCGTCCAGCAGGGAAAGCACAAGAACGACTGCATATGCCCAGCCGGACGCGTCGGAGACCAGCCGCAGGAACTCGTTAAACACGGCCGGCGAGGTGCCGCGCTCGGCTGTACCTGCTGTCCCGGCTTAGCTGGCGAGAATTCCGCCCGACAGCGTCCACGAAGCTGCCCGCCGCCCCCATCAGCGATCCTTCCGCGGTCTGAGTCAGAGAACTCAGGCTACCTGACCGCGGATCTGATCCCCCATTCAGCGCACTGCCGGGTCCCGTGCTGGACTACCCGGGTGCGCGAGCCAGCCGCGCCGGGCTGACCAGGATGCCTGGGTCTTCGCAAGCTCCGGAATGGCGTTAACCGCGTGGGTCAGCGACCTTGGCGAAAGGCCGGGGAGCATTCGTGACAATCAACTCGCCCGGTGCTTAAATCGCAAGCGATCGCGCGACGGCCTTTCTTGCTCGTGACGTAGAGCCCGCTGTTACATTCAGTACGCGAACATCAACTCTACGTGTTCGCATGCTCTCTCCCTCACCAATTTCCTAGTGACACTCTGCGAGGTATGTCATGGAAGAACCCAAAAGTCCACGATGGAGCAAGAGTTCCTTCAGCTTCTCCAACGGCAACTGCGTCGAAGTAGCCCATCTGCCAGGCGGCCACATCGGCGTTCGCGACAGCAAGGATCCGCATGGGCCGGTTCTGCGATTCACTCCTGACGAGTGGCAGGCGTTTATCGGCGGGGCACGCAACGGCGAGTTCGACAGCTTCGGCGTCGTCTAACTGCCCCGGCCACCGCGTCGCAGCACCCCAGCAAGTGAGCCGACGATGTGATCGTGGGCGAAGGCCCCTCCGCCGCCGAGGGACCTTCGCCCTCAGCGCGCCCGATGCGCCCGGTGTCCCATTCAGCACCTATTAACGCACGCGGTGCTGCCCTGGAAACTATCCTCCGCCAAAACCCGGAAACTGTTCTTTGATCGCATGAGCGACCAAAACGTTCTGCTGCACAATCAGCATGCCAAAAAGTTATCTAATCTGGCTTCGCACAAGATGTCGTGAAGTGTATAACTTAGCCAAACTTCGGCGAGTGGCGGCAACAATGAAGCTTCGGCTGATTCCTGTTTCTCTGGCATGCATGGCGCTGATCAGCGGTTTCGCGACAGTTTCTGCCAGTGCAAGCACTTCACTGACACACCGGCCAGCAGGGATAACGCCGGCTCTCGCCGGGGTCAGGCCCGGCGTGAGAACGCCGAGCGCCGCGTCAGGCGTTCCAAGCCGAGCCGGGGCGATCACCGGCATAGTGGCAGGCGCGGGCCATAAGCCGCTAGCGGGCGCCTGTGTCATCGCGTCTGGCCCGTCCGGCCAGGCGATGGCTATGACGCGTCCCGATGGCCGGTACTCACTCAGCCCGCTCCGGCCGGGGAGCTACACGCTGCACTTCAGCGACTGTTCCGCGCCGGGCCGTTATCTGGACCAGTGGTCCGGCGGCAAGCTTGTGCCGGACGGAGCGTCGCACCTCATCGTGGCCGCCGGACACGTCAAGGACGCCGGGCGGGTTGCGCTGCGTCCCGCATCTTCCGTGCCAACGCGAACTATTGCCACTCATCCGTCCTTGCCACCAGCTGCGGTGCCGGGCGCGATGCCTGCCGGAACGGCAGTCCTGGCGGCGGGCACCGGCGGGATCTCGGGCAAGGTCACCGGCAAGGGCAAGGCGCTCAAGGGCATCTGCGTGGAAGCCATTCCCAGAAGACGAGGGCGCGGCGCTCGTGTCAAGACCACCAAGTCCGGCACCTACCAAGTCGGCAGCCTGAAGCCAGGCCGCTACTTCGTGGCCTTCTTCGATTGCACGCGCAAGACAAACTGGCTGGGCCAGTACTACCGCGGCGTCGAGTTCTACAACTCGCGCCACCGGCCCACCGCCGTCACGGTCACGGCAGGCAAGATCACACGCGGGATCAACGCGAAATTGGAGCTGGGCGGCGAGATCGACGGGACTGTGCGGAACAAGGACGGCCAGCCGCTGCAGCGGATCTGCGTAGAAGCGATCGGGCGGATCGGCAGGAGATTCATCTTCGGCGGATATAAGGCGACCGATGCCAACGGCCACTACGCGCTGCACGGGATCACGCCCGCCACTTATAAGGTCTATTTCTCGCGCTGTGGCAATCCGGGAAACTACGCTCCGATCTGGTGGCGGCATTCCCAGGGCGAATCGGGCGCCACCAAGATCGTCATTAACAGCGGCACGATCGCCCAGCACATCAGCCCGGTCATGCCGACCGGAGCTGTCATCACCGGAACGGTCAGGGCCGTCGGGCCGACCGGAAAGCGCCTGCGTGGTATCTGCGCCCTGGCCGAAGGGCGCTCGGTCTTCTCCTACACGATCACCAACAGGAGCGGGAACTACCGTCTCATCGGCCTGACCACGGGAAAGTACCGGGTCTTCTTCCAGCGATGCAGGAACCGGGGGAACTACCTCCCGATCCGCCGCTCGGTCAAGGCGGTCCTCGGGCACACCGTGTCGGGCTTCAACGCTTACCTGCCACTTGGCGCCATCGGCACCGGCGTGGTCAGGGATAGCCACGGTAATCCCATCGCAGGCATCTGCGTCGAGTTCCAGAGCCGTCACGGCTTCGGCGGCACGAGGTCTCGCAGCGACGGCACTTACTCGGTGAACGCTTTGCGATCTGGCCCGTACAAGATCGCGTTCTCGGGTGGCTGCGGTAATTCGGGAAGTTACGCGCCGCAGTACTACCGCGGAGCGGCGAACGTCGCCGCCGCAACGCAGATCGAGCTCACCGCGGGCAAGACGACAAAGCGGATCAACGCGTCCATGCGGCCAGGCGCGACGATTGCGGGCCTTGTCACCGATGCCGCCGGCAACCGGCTCAACAGCGTGTGCGTCTCCGTCGTGCCGCTCGACACGCTCCCGTTCGGCTTCGGTTTCCGGAATCTCACCTTCGCGTACCACGGCGCGTACGCAGCGGAGAACCTCGCGCCAGGTATGTACGCGGTGAACTTCGGCTGCTTCTACGGCAACCGACAGCTCGCCGCCCAGTGGTTTATGGCAAAGTCCGATCCCGGCAGCGCCAACCTCGTATCGGCTCCCGCTGGCGTCGTCACCGGCGGCATCAACGCAACGCTGCAACAACACGGCAGCATTACCGGGACCGTCACTAGCCGTAACGGCACGCCGCTAGCGGGGATCTGCGTGGAAGCGAGGGCAAGCGGATCAACGGGCATCTCCTTCTTCGGCTACGGGCAGAACTTCGCGCTCACGCGGAGGAACGGGACCTACTCACTTGGTCAGCTCGCGCCAGCCAAGTACGTGATCCAGTACGTCGACTGCCGTCACCAGGCGTACGGGAGCCGCTGGTACAAGCAGGCAGCCAGCCAGCAGTCGGCAACTCCGGTCACCGTCACGGCTGGCGGTACCAGGGCCGGAATCGACGAGACGCTAGCGCCAGGCGGTTCGATCTCTGGTGTGATCAAGACCAGCTCGGGCATGGCGGTCCGCGCGTGCGTCGAGGCTTTCGACACGGCGACCGATTCGGACGGTTACACGGTCGCCGATCGCACCGGCCACTACACGATCAAGGGCCTGAGCACGGGCTCCTACCAGGTCGATTTCTATCCGTGCACGCGGAACAAGACTCCGCTCGCCCAGTTCATCCGGCCTGCGCTGGTCACTGTCAAGGCACCCGCTGCCGTGACAGGGATCAACGGCACGCTAGGCGTCGCGGGATCCATCGGAGGAACGGTGCGCGACAGGGCCGGCCAGCTCCAGGCGGGCGTCTGCGTCGCAGCAGTGCCAGCTGACCCTGGCAACGGGATCGCCGTTGCCGAGACTGGCAAGCGCGGGACCTATCGGGTAGGTGAGCTCGGGGCCGGGACGTACCACGTGTACATGGGCGACGCCTTCTGCGGCGGTGGCTCGTCGGGTCACGTGTTCGCGCCGCAGTGGTTCAAAGGCCAGCATTCCCTGGGGACCGCCACGGACGTCACGGTCACGGCCGGGGCTGCGACTACGGACGTCAACGCGAGCCTGGCCGAAGGCGGAGTGATCAGAGGCACGGTGTTGCACCAGGGCCAGCCTGTGGCGGGCGAGTGCGTCAGTGCGGTCCCGGTCAATCCGACGCCGGATCCCGTATTCAGCCTGACGCTGAACCCGGTCATCGGGGTTACGACGAGCGATGGCCGTTACTCGCTGGTCGACCTGCTGCCAGGCAAGTATGACGTTGAATTCTCGATCGGCTGCGGCGATTCCGGCTTTACCACCCAGTGGTGGCAGCAGGCATCATCGGAGCAGACCGCGACGACGATCAACGTCACCGCTAACGCAGCGGTCACGGGAATCAACGCGAACCTGCCTTAACCCCGGCCGCAGTCGCTCGCTCGCCCAGCGCGGAGAGTTTTGCGCCATATCCGCCGCGTAAAACTCTCCGCGATGATCGGACGGGTGCCTGTTTGGCTGGGGTGCCAGCAGCGGTACCAACACAGAGTGTCCGCGCAGTCACGCAGAGGTACAGGGAGTTCGGTCGGTGAAGCCGCCGGCCGGCCACTGACGCATGAAGACCTCGCCATCCTGGAGCTCGAGAACGAGACAGTGGCCGGGCATGCCTGCAAAGTCGTGCGGCTCGGCGAGACGATCGATATCGAGCGCTTGCGGACGGCCATCGGCGAGCGGCTTCACGCGGCACCAGGCCTGAGCACGCGTCTCGGTGAGGTGAACGGCGAGCCGTGGTGGATCGCCGACTCCGGTGTCGACGTCGCGGAACACGTCGTCGAGGCTCCTGCCGCACGCAGCGAAGCCGACTTCCTGGCGGCCGTGGCACGCATTTTCGCCCAGCACCTCGATCGGTCACGGCCACTGTGGCAAATCGACCTGATCCCCCGCGTGGCCGACGGCGGCAGCGCGCTGATCTGGCGCATCCACCACGCGCTGGCCGACGGGATGACCGCGATGCGGATGGCAGGTGCCGTTCTCTGGGACGAGGAGGCGGCCCAGCGATCGCCGGCCCGAGCCAAGCCGGCATCCCGCGCGAGCCAGCTCGCCAGTCACAGGTTCAGCGCGCTGATGTCGGCCGCGCGGGAAGCCCCGCAGCCGTGGACGCGGTCGCCGTTCGACGGCCACATCGGCGCCCGGCGGTCGGTCGCGATGACGACGCTCGAGTTGGGCCAGGTCAAATCCATCGCACATGAAGTGGCCGGGGCAACGATCAATGACGTGGTCCTGGCTCTGGTTGGCGGCGCGCTGCGGCGCTGGCTCGAGGCCCACCATGGCCGCCTCGGCAGTGTCCGCGTCAAGGTGCCGGTGAGCTTGCACAACCTCGACCAGGCGCCAGTGCGCGGTGCGAGCGAGCCCGGCAACCGCGACTCGTTTTTCTGCCTGGACCTGCCGCTTGGATCAGTGGACCCGCTCGGCCGGCTAGCGAACATCCGCGATGCCACCAAGATCCGCAAGCAGGATCACGACGCCCAGCATCTCGATGCGTTGATGCACCACCTGGCCAGAACTCCCCGGCTCAGCCGGTTCGCCGAGCATGTACTGGCGCATCCTCGATCCTTCGCGCTGAACGTCTCGAACGTCCCGGGTCCTCGCCGGCCGGTCCAGGTGCTCGGGACCCCGGTTCCGGCGATGTACACGCTCGCCGAGATTCGCGAGCACCATGCGCTGCGCGTTGCCGTGGTCTCGCTGGCGGACACGCTGAACTTCGGATTCGTGGCCGACCCGGCCATCATTTCCGACGTCGATCGCCTGGCTGGCGACTTGCAGGCCGAGGCTCGCGCATTGAGCGTCATGTCCGCCGGTTTGTAGAGGTAACAAGGTGGCGACTGCGTCAGATCCGGGCGCTATCAGGGACGTTGTCATCGTAGGCGGCGGCCACAACGGGCTGGCTTGCGCGGCCTACCTGGCCAAAGCTGGTCTCGACGTCCTGGTTCTCGAGCGCAGGGAGGTCGTCGGCGGCGCGGCGGTTACCGAGGAGCCGTGGCAGGGGTACCAGGTCTCCAGCGCGTCCTACGTGATCAGCTTGCTGCCGCCGCGCATCGTCCGCGAGCTCGCCCTCGAGCGGCATGGCTACCGCGTATCGATCGTCAGTCCTGACTATTTCGTGCCGTTCCCTGACGGCTCTGGCCTGACCTTGTGGGGCGACGCGTCCCGCGACGCCGCTGAGATAGCGAAGTTCTCGTCCGCTGACGCCGACGCTTACCTCGAGTTCGACCGGCATTTCGACCGCGTCGCGCATTTGCTGAAGGACCTGCTGTTCGTCGTGCCGCCTAATCTCGCGCTGGCCGAGCTGCCGAAGTGGGCGGCCGTCGGTGCCAAGCTGCGCGGCTGGACCGGACGCGATATCGCAGAGGCGGTCCGGCTGTTCACGATGTCGGCCAGCGACTTCCTCGACGAGTGGTTCGAGGACCCCAGGGTCAAGGGCGCACTCGCGACGCAGGCCATTATCGGCGCGTGGTGCGGACCGATGAGCCCCGGTTCGGCGTATGTGCTGATGCATCACTGGATCGGCGAGGTCGACGGTCACGCCGGTGCGTGGGGATGGGTGCACGGCGGGATGGGCGGCGTCAGCCAGGCGCTCGCTCGATCGGCACAAACAGCCGGCGCGGAGATCCGGACAACCGCGCCAGTCCGGCGGGTCACCGTTCGCGCTGGCCGAACCGCTGGCGTCGAACTCGACGACGGCTCCGTGATCGCGGCTCGCCGGGTCGTATCGAGCGCCCATCCCATCACCACGTACCGCGACCTGGTCGGCTTCCAGCACCTGCCCGATGACGTCGTGCGTGACATGCGAAGGTTCCGTACCAGATCGGGCTCGGTCAAGGTGAACCTGGCGCTCTCCGCGCTCCCCCGGCCCAGCGCGTGGGACGACAGCAGACCCGAGCCGCTGCACCGCGGCCTGATGGCCATCTCTCCGTCAGTGGAGTACCTGGAACGGGCCTGGGACGACGCCAAGTACGGCCGCTGGTCGCAGCATCCCTACCTCGAGATGGTCTTCCCGACAGCGCACGAAGCGGGTCTCGCGCCCGACGGCGACCACATCGCGCTGGCATTCAGCCAGTACGGCCCCTACGAGCTCTCCAGCGGAACATGGGACAGTGAGCGATCCGCTTACCTGGAGCGGATTGTTGAGACGCTGGAGCAGTACTGCCCAGGATTCACCGCTTCCGTTCTGCACGGCGAGGTGCTCGCACCACCTGACATCGAAAGGCGATTCGGCCTGCTGGGCGGCAACATCTTCCAGGGTGAGATGACCCCCGACCAGATGCTCTCGCTGCGGCCGATCTTCGGCTACGGCGACTACCGGTCGCCGATCGCCGGCTTGTACCTGTGCGGCTCAGGGACGCACCCGGGCGGCGGTGTGATGGCCGCGCCCGCGCGCAACGCCGCCAGGGTCATCATGAACGACGTTCGCAGGGAGCGTCTTCGCAGCCGGCTACGGCGTCGTTAGCGTTGAGTTCTGCGCCCGCGACCGCGCGCGTGCCAGACTGGCGGCGACATAAAGTACATTCGTCAGTAAGGAAACGCAGCGCACTCGCTAGTCGTTGTTCGTGGTGCGGGAGTGAGCCGGGCAGAACCAGCGCCGAGTACCCTGGCGTGCGGCCGGTTGCTTTCGTTGCCGCCGGCGGGCGCGTGAGTTCTGATCTGGCGCCGGAGCGCGAGTCAAGGATGTCCTGGCTCGCCAGAACACGTCTACCTGTGTTGCCTGGAGGCCACGTGTGCCACCCTCCGCTCCGCTAGGACGTGCTGCGATGCGGGAGCGAGCAGGTATGCATTCCACCGACGGCGAGGACAAGCCCGCTGTCGGTGGCGGTATGAACGGCGCCTCCGACTCTCGCGTCCCTGCGCTCGTCCCTGCGGCGGCCGGTTCTGAGGCGGGCGAGTCGGAGTCAGCCGGGTCAGGAACACAGTCAGCGGCCAAGCCGGGGCGGCGGGGAACGGCCGCGCTCGAAACCCCGGAACGACAGCCTGCCAAGGGACCCGTCGACTGGGTGATGAGCGAGCTTATCCGCAAGCTCGCCTGGAGCAGGCTGTCTGAGCCTAAGGTCGCGATCTCGGTATCAGCGTTGGGCCTGCTGCTCGGTATGGTGGTGGGCGCCACCGCGCCGAACACCGAGACGCTGCAGGTTCAGCTCCCGCTGTCGACCATCCTGCCGTCGCTGGCGCATCAGAACGTGCTTGCGTCGGTGATGCTCTACACCGGCAACATCCTCGCGTGCCTGGGTCTGGCGGGCATGCTCTGGGCGCACAGCCAGGGCTGGCGGCCCAACCCTCGGCACCTCCTGCTCGCGAGCGCGTGCGTGGTCGCGGTGATGGTGAGCCTCACGCCCGTCGGCTCGTCGGACACCGCAAGCTACGCGGCCTACGGCCGTATCTCGGCCTTGGGCGGCAACCCGTACACGACCAGCCCGCTGGAATTCCTGCATGCTCACTCGATCTACACGCAAAAAGTCGGCGACCTGTGGAAGACGCAGCCGTCCGTCTACGGCCCGCTTGCCACGGTGATCCAGAAGTTCGCTGCCATCATCGGCGGGCCGCACGTGGCGACCACCATCTGGGTGCTGATGATCCTGAACGGGCTCGTCTTCATCGGCGTCGGCGTGCTCTTGCTGAAGACCTCAGACGACCCGATCAGGGCAACGCTGTTCTGGGTGGCGAACCCGGTCATCTTGCAGCAACTCGTGAGCGGCGGGCACCTCGATACGCTCGTGGCAGCGGCCGCGATCTGCTCGATCCAGGTCGCTCGGCGGGTGTCCGGATTGTGGGGCGACGCGCTCATCGGCGTCCTGATCGGCCTCGCATGCGGCATCAAGATCAATGCGGTGCTGATCGGCATCGGGCTTGCCTGGCCGCTGCTCAGACGGCGGGAGTGGCTGCGCACGACGAGGATCGCGCTGGTCGCGCTCGCTGTGATGGCGTTCCAGTACAGCTTCTACGGGGTCAGCGCGCTGACCCCGCTCGTGGGCGGAGCCAAGTGGATCTCACTGCCATCGCCGTGGTGGCTGGTCGAGATGGCTGGCGAAGGGCTCGGCGTCAGCAAGGGAACGATGATCTCGGCGATCAGCCTGCTCTGGCCGATCGCGCTGCTCGTGGTGGCCTGGCTGGTCTATCAGCGAATCTCCTCCGATCAGCCTCGGGAAGTCGTGGCCCCGTTCGCGGTCACCTTCGCCTGGATTGTCGTGGCTCCCTGGGTCTTCGCCTGGTACACCGCGATCGCGTGGGTAACGCTCACTCAAGTACCCAGGAACCGGATGACGCGATGGCTGGCGCTCGCAACGGTCTTCCTGGCCCTCTGGCATTCCAGCGGCGGCCACCACCCGACGCCGCAATGACGAGCCAGGACACCGACCGCGAGACGCAGGGTGCGCTTGCCGCTAAGCCTGCAGACCAGCCTGGGCACGCTGGCTGGCTGACGCTCGCCGGCTCCGTGCTGCGGCGGAACTGGCCCGCCCTCGTCCTGCTGACGCTGGGCCTGGTGCTGCGGGTTCTTGCGCTGCTCGCTTACCGTCCTGCCCTGTTCTACATCGACACGCCCAGGTACCTGCTCGGCGAGGCACCGGGCATGGATCCGCTGGGCTACGGCGGTGTGCTGCGGGCCATCCTCGCCGTCGGCAACTTCGACGTGGTCGTGGCGATTCAGCATCTGCTCGGCCTGGCCATGGCGGTTGTCATCTATCTCCTCCTGCTGCGACGAGGGGCAGGTCGCTGGTTCGGGGCTCTTGCGGTCGCGCCCGTCCTGCTGGACGCCTACCAGGTGCACATCGAGCAGGTCCTGATGCCTGACCTGTGGCTGGAGGCGCTGATCGTCGCCGGGCTGGCGATCTTGCTGTGGCAACCCGATATGGGGTGGCGCCGCATCATCGCGGCCGGCTTCGTGCTCGGGACCTCGGCCACCGTCGCCCAGGTGGGCGAGGCGCTGTTGATTCCCGCGGTGATTTACCTGCTCGTGCTCGGCAGGGGCTGGCGGCTGGCCATCGGCAGGGCCGGCGTGATGTGCGTGGCCTTCGCAGTACCGATCCTCGCCTACATGACCGGCTCAGCGCTGATCACCGGCAACTTCTTCCTGTCCCACACCGGTGACACCTCGCTGTACGGCAGGATGGCCGCCGCGGCCGATTGCGCCACACTCCGGCTCCCCGGCGCTGAACGGGCCATGTGCCCAACGCCTCTGCAACAGGCTCACGGCCCTGACTGGCTCGAATACGACCCGGCATCCCCGATCAGGCCGTACTACCTGAACCCGTCGCGTGCCCATACCGACGCCCAGATCACCGACTTCAACCACAGGGTCCTGCGCCAGCAGCCGCTGCGAGTGCTCGCTGCCTACGGCACCGACGTCGCGAAACTGTTCACGGTGAACCACACCACCGGTGCGGGCGACACCCCGGTGTACCGGTGGCAGTTCCAGACCAGGTATCCCTACTTCCCGCCATGGACCTCGGCCGGCAAGATCGACCGGGTCATCGCGAAATACGGCGGCGGCAAGCCTGCCGTCTGGCATCCGGTGGCCGGATTTTTGCGCGCCTACCAGCTGGGCGGCGGTTATACGCCAGGAGCGTTGTACGCGCTGCTGACCACGGGCGGCTTTCTCGGCTCGGCGCTCCTGCTCCGCCGTGGGCAGGCCAGGCGGTCAGGAAAGGCTGCCACCGGGCCAGGACCAGACACGGGCGTTCGTCAGCTCGCGCTCGCGTGCTTGCTCTTCACGGCCGCGGGTACGTTCATATTGCTGGTTTCCGACGTATTCCAGTTCTCGTGGCGGTACCAGCTCCCCGCGCTTGTCACGATGGTGCCAGGCGGAACGCTCGGCCTGGCGGCTGTCGTCCGCCAATACCGGGGTCGGCGTCGGGTTCAGCCGAGAGCTTAGGTTAGGCTAACCTAACTTCCATCCGGTGCTTGGCCGGCCGCATCTCCGATCAATATGGAGTATTCGACTATGAGTGAAGCTCAGACCCTGCTCCTGGGTCTCATCGCTGGCGGAACCATTGTGCTCGGCCTGCCGATGGGGAAGCTCCGCTCGCCTAAGCCGGGTCTCTCGCAGTTCCTGAACGCCCTCGCGATCGGGATCCTGCTCTTCCTCGTCTGGGATGTGCTCGCGCACGCCTTCGAGCCTGTCGACACCGCGCTCGGAAACCTGCACGACGGCAGCGGCGGGATCGGGCCGGTCCTGGGATATGGCGCGCTGTTCCTCGCGGGCATCAGCGTGGGCTTGCTCAGCCTGGTGTATTACGAGCGCTGGCTGGGCCGGTCAAAGCGAGCGAAGCGCTTCGGGCCTGGCGCGATGGCATCCGGTGAGCTATCGGCAACCCGGGCCGGCATCGCCGGCTGGTCACCGGCTCGGCGGCTGTCGCTGCTGATCGCGGTCGGCATCGGCCTGCACAACTTCGGAGAAGGGCTGGCGATCGGCGCGAGCGCGGCAGCCGGCGCGATCGGCCTTGCAACCGTCCTCGTGATCGGCTTCGCCCTGCACAACGCGACCGAGGGATTCGGCATCGTCGCTCCCCTGACGGCCGAGGGTGACCGGCCGTCCTGGCGCTTCCTGCTCCTGATGGGCTTGATCGGCGGTGGTCCGACCGTCATCGGCACGGCGGTGGGACGTCAGTTCACGAGCGACGCCGTTAGTGTGATCTTCCTGACCCTCGCGGCCGGTTCCATCCTGTATGTGATCATTCAGCTGCTTGGGGTCGCTTTCAAGAGCACCCGGAAGGACCTGATCTACGTCGGAGTCCTCGTCGGCCTCCTGGCCGGGTTCGTCACCGACATGGTGGTAACAGCCGGCGGTGCCTGACGTGCGCTGACACGCCTGAGACGACCGGCGGGCAAATGCCTGCCGCGTTCGTCAAGGCGCCGTGTCCTGGGTGGGTAAGAGTCTGACCAAGACTGCCTCTTGTTTGAACCGTCAGCGTTGCCCGTACGTGTGCAACTACGGGTTGATGGGCGCGCGGGAACGCGCGTCCAGGCAGTTGACGAGGAGGGTTCGTTGCTCACGGGCGACGCCACCGACGTTGGTGGCCCCGTCGGCAGCCGACCTGTGCCGGACCACATACGCCGGAAGGTTGAGCACATGAGCACAAGAACCAGCACGCATACGCCCGCAGCCAGCCGCCAGTCGATCATGGCAGTGGCGCTCAGGAACCCGCGCGTCATCGCGACGCCGAGCACCCGCCTCGTCGTGACGGGCCTGATCGTGATTGGCGCCGTCATCACCGCGCTGTCGGGAATCATTCACCTGTTCCTGTACGGCAAGTACAACTACAACGTGATCCCGACAATCGGACCGCTGTTTATAGCCCAGGGAGTCGTGGCGATCCTGCTAGCTCTCTTGGTGCTGGGCACGCGCTGGCTGTCGGCGGTCGTCGCGACGGCCGGGTTCCTGATCGCGACCGCGGTCGGATTGGTGATCACGATCTACGTTGGCCTGTTCAACTTCACGGAAGTCTGGTCAGCTCCGTGGGCCGTCACGTCGTTCGTGATTGAACTGGTCGGCGGGGCATTGCTGCTGCTCGCCGCGTTGTTCATGCTCCGTCCCGGGCGCTCAAGAGCTTGATCGAAGCCAGGCCGTCATCACCTGCGGTCAGGTTCCGTGTTCGCCGAGCCAGCCGGCCAGCTTGCCCGCCCTGCTGACGGCGCGCAGCCGCCGCTCGGTCTGACCGCGGACCGATGGCGCGGTAACGACAAGGAGCCAGTCGCCCGTTCGCAGGGTAGTCGCGGGCTCGGGAACGAGTCCGCGACCATCCCGCACGATCAGGGCGACGTTAGCCTGCGCGGGCAGCCGCAGCTCGAAGACCTCGACGCCGTGCAGCCTGGAACCATCGGGGACCTGCACCTGCAGCATGTCAGCAGCGAGCGTCTCCAGCGGCGCCGCCTCGACGTCGATCTCGAGCGGCTCGGCCGGCGTGGCCACGCTTAGCCTCCTCGCGACCCACGGCAGCGTCGGACCCTGCACGAGCGTGCAGACCACCACGACGACGAAGACCACGTCGAACACCTGGGTGGCGCCTGGCACGCCGGCGCTCATCGGAATCGTGGCCAGCACGATCGGCACGGCTCCCCTGAGCCCGGCCCAGGACATGAATGCCTGCCAGCGCCACGGCATCCGCAACGGCAACGCCGAGATGATCACAGCCAGCGGCCGGGCGACCAGGACCAGCACGAAGGCGATCGCCAGGGCAGGCAACAGTACGTCGGGCAGCCGCCTGGGCGACGCGAGCAGCCCCAGCATCACGAACAGGCCGATTTGCGCGAGCCACGCAACCCCCTCGGCGAACCCTCTGGTGGCCGGCCGGTGCGGCAGCCGGACGTTGCCCAGCAACAGGGCTGCGACGTAGACGGCCAGGAAGCCGCTCGCATGCGCGAGCACGGCTGCGCCGTACCCTGCGACGATCAGTGCCAGCACCGCGATGGGGTAAAGGCCTGAAGCGGGCAGCGCCAGCCGGCGCAGCGAGACCACCCCGATCAGGCCGGCCACCAACCCGATCAGCGCTCCCGCCGCCAGCTGGTATGCGACCGTGCCGATCACTGTCGGCGGGCCGGGCGAGCTGAGAACTGTGCCGCTCAGCAATGTGACCGCGAGCACCGCGGGAGCGTCGTTAAGACCCGATTCGGCCTCCAGCATGCCCGCCAGACGCGGCGGCAACGGCAGCTTGCGCAGCACCGAGAACACAGCCGCGGCATCGGTCGGTGCCAGCACAGCGCTGAGCAACAGCGCGTCCTGCCAGCTGAATGACAGCAGCCAGTGCGCCACCACCGCGACCACGCCGATGCTGACAGCGACCCCGACGGTAGCGAGCAACAGCGCGGCGGGCGCCGCGGCCCGAGCGTGGGCCCAGTTGGTGGTGAGGCCGCCCTCGGCCAGAATCAGCACCAGCGCGCTCGTCCCGAGTGCCTGCGCAAGCTGGGCGTTGTCGAACCGGATGCCGACGCCCGCCTCCCCGAGCGCCAGGCCGAGCCCGAGGAAGACAAGCAAGGAAGGCAGACCCACCTGATGGGTGATCCTGGACGCGACCACAGCGACCAGCACGACGACCGCGCCGACGAGCAGCACGAGGGCTGGGTCGCCGGCGATCACGGCAGACTCCCCACGACGTCCCCCAGGTCACGGCGTTCAAGTGAACCAACAGTCTGCCAGACGCCCTGACTACCGCCCGGAGCGCAAATTGCGGCGGCTCGCGGTGCCGTCAGCGCGGGCCGCCCGCTCGCTCGGCAAGGATCTCGCCCGCCAGCGCGACGCA
>DATELR010000367.1:0-8803 GCA_035276345.1 Streptosporangiaceae bacterium
TCACGACGCCGCTGGTCAGCATCGGCACATTTATGGTGCTGGGGTTCAGCACGCAGTTCGCTCACGGCGCCACGTCGATCTGGCAGGCCTCCCCGACGATCTCGGGTGTCTCAGGGATCGGGCCGGATGCAGGCGTGGCCACCTTCTATCCTTACCTCCCCGACCTGCCGATCGCGCAGGTGATGTTCGCGGTCGGCTTGGCCGCGATGGTGCTCGGAGCTCTGGGCATGCCCGCGGCGTCGGGCAGCCGGCGCGTGCGAACGGCCAGCGCAATAACGGCTGCTGCCGGGCTCATCGCCCTGACAACCGCTGCCGGGCTGATCAGCACGTCAAGGTTCGAGCGGCACGGCATGCTGGCGATTCCGGCGCTGCACGATGCGGCCAGCGACCGGCCGATCGCCTACCAGCCGGTTTGCGGCCAGGCTGCGATCCCCGTATGCATGAACCCCGCCTTCGTCTCCTATCTGCCTGTCGTGACGTCGGCGCTGCGACCGTTGGTCACCGAAGTGGCCGGCCTGCCTCAGGCGCCAGCGCGGATCGTGCAGGCAGCCCCGACCTTCAGCCAGCTCAGCTACAACGACGTAGCAGTCCGTGATGCAGCGGGCATTCGGATAGTCGCGGGTGCCAGGGTGCTGCTCGCGAGCATGCCCGACCAGCTTCCAGGCGAGCGGCAGCCAGATGTTACGTCAGCTCAGTACGCCATGCAGGTGCGCGCGCAGGTCGGCGACGCGCTCGTGGGCATCCTCGTCGGCGAAGGTAGCGGCCAGGCTCAGCAGGCCGTGCGGGCCGGGCTGCTGATGGCGTCCGGCGTGCGTCTCGCAGGGCCAGGCTTTCGTGGCGACGGACTTGGCATGACCCTCAGGGGGCCGGCGCCCGGAAGTGCCGTCTCGGATGCCGCCAGGCGGTTCGCCGCGTTGCCCGCCGCTGCCAGGCGTGCCTGGCTCAACAGCCACCTGACGGCGTTGCGGGCTGGCAGGATCATGCTCGGCCAGGTGCCGTGAGCGCCATGTCGGCCGCTGCGGCCCGCCACGGGTCCGTCAGGCTCGTACGCTTGTTCCTGGTCAGCAGGCGCGTGGCGGTCGCCCTTGCCGCCGTGGTCGCGGTCGCCGCAGGGTTGCGGGTCGCGGCGACCTGGCACTGGGACAGCTACGGCGCGCTTCAGCTGCCACTGGTCTTCGAGACCGGATGTGCGATTGTGATCGCGGTCGCCACGGCCAGCCCGTTCGGCGACGAGGAGCACGCTGCCGGCACCTGGCTTCCCGCGTTGCGCCTGGGCTCAATGATCGGACTCACCGTCGTCTCGTTCGCCGCGCTGGCGGCGGCCTGCACGGGGGCGCACCTGGCCGGCGGCTTGCCGGACGTGGCGCGGAATCTCGTTGGCAGCGTCGGCCTCGGCCTGGTGTGCGCTGCAGCGTTCGGCGGCTGGCTAGCCTGGACTGGTCCTTGTGGCTATCTTGTCGTCGCCGCGTATGCGCTGTATGCCGCCTGGCACGGCGGTGCGACGCACTCGCCCTGGCTATGGCCAGCCCGGCCACCGGATGACGTAGGCGCCTGGTTGTGCGCCGCGCTGGTCTTCGTCGCAGGTATAGCGCTCGTCACGGTGCGCGGCGCCAGGGACACTGCCTGACCCGCGGGATCAGCCGGCCTGCGCCGCGGCCTGCCACTCCGCGGCAAGCAGCGCGTACACGGCGGTGTCACCCCACTCGCCCTTGAACCACATGTCCTCGCGGAAATAGGCCTCGCGTCGCATGGCGAGTCGCTCGCACAACCGGGCCGACGCGGTGTTGCGCGGATCCAGCTGGGCGAAGACGCGGTGCATGGCCAGGTCGGCGAACGCCAGCACGAGCAGTTCTCTTGCTGCCTCGGTGGCGAGGCCGCGGCCGTGATAAGCGGGATTGAAGGCCCACCCGATCTCGGCCTGGCCGTCGGCCAGGTGGCCGGCTCCGACCAGCAGGTCGCCGATCACCCTGCCGTCGTGTTCGACCGCGAGGACGATCCTGTCGTTGTCGGCCTTGATCTGGGTGGCCCGAGCCCGCTCCTCGATGAAGGCGGCCGCGCCACTTGCCTGCAGCGTCTCGGTCGGCATGTACCGGACGACATCGGGCCGGCTCCGGTACGCGAGAACGTCCTCCTCGTCGCCGTGCCTGAATGCGCGAAGCACCAGTCGCTCAGTCCGTCGTGGCAGCAATTCCGCCGACGTCGTTACCTCTGCCATCCCCGCTCCCTCCCAGCGGGGAGCCTACCGGTCAAGCGCGACCCGCAATGTCGGGCCGCCGCGGCCGCCCGTGTCCAGCAGCGCGCGGATCAGGTCCTGGTCGATGTGGTCGGCGACGAGGTCGCCGAGGCGGTCGAGCCTGGCCTCGCGGACCCGGGCGAAGCTGGTGTCAGCCGCGACGAAACGCCGACCGCAACGACGGCTTACTTCGGCCAGGTACTGGCGGCGGAAGTCATCGTTCTCCAGCAGGCCGTGCCACACGGTGCCGGCGATCGAGCCGGACCGGCACCCTTCGCCGCCGAAGAACGGGTCGCCGCCCGTACGCGTCACCACCCCGTGGTGAATCTCATAGCCGTGCACCACCGTGCCGTCGGGCAGGCTCGCCGACGGACGCGCCAGCGTCTTGGCCGGACGGAAACGCGTTCGCACCGGAAGCAGCCCGAGGCCGCCGACACGACCTTCCTGGCTCTCCACCGGATCCTCGATAACGGTTCCCAGCATCTGGTAGCCGCCGCAGATGCCGAGCACCGGCTTGCCAGCGGCGGCATGCCGTGCGATCGCCTGGCCGATTCCGCGTCCGTTAAGCCAGCGCAAATCGGAAACGGTCGCCCGGGTTCCCGGCAGCACGATCAGGTCAGCGTCGGCCAGTTCGGCCGCGTGCCTGGCGAAGCGGACCACGACGCCTGGCTCCACCGCGAGCGCGTCGACGTCAGTGTGATTACTCATCCGCGGCAGTGCGACGACGCCGACGCGGAGCACGTCCTCGCCCGCCGGAGGCTCAGCTGACCGCATCAGCGCCCAGTCAATGGCATCCTCTGCGTCTACTCCGATGCCGGTCACGAACGGCAGCACTCCGGCGACCGGCCGTCCGGTGATTTCCGTCAGCATGCGAAGGCCGGGCTCAAGCAGCGTCCGGTCGCCGCGGAACTTGTTCACCACGAAGCCTGCGACGAAAGCCTGGTCAGCCGGCTCAAGCACCGCGAGGGTGCCCACGAAGGAGGCGAACACGCCGCCCCTGTCGATGTCGCCCACCACGAGCGCCGGAACGCCGGCGGCCCTGGCGAACCCCATGTTGACGATGTCGGACTCCCGCAGGTTGATCTCCGCTGGACTGCCGGCTCCCTCGCAGATCACGAAGTCGAAGCGCGAGGCGAGGTCGCGGTAGGCGCCGACGACAACGTCGAGCAGGCCGGCTCGGGCCTGGTCCCAGTAAGCAGGCGCATCGTGCTCGGCCACCGCGCGGCCAAGGACGATGAGCTGGCTGCTGGTGTCGCTTCCCGGTTTGAGCAGCACCGGGTTCATGACGGCCTCAGGCTCGATCATGCATGCCTGCGCTTGCGCCGCTTGAGCCCTGCCGATTTCGGCGCCCGAACGCGTGACAAACGAGTTCAGCGACATGTTCTGAGCCTTGAACGGCGCCACCTTCGCGCCCTGCCTGGCGAGCCACCGGCAGATACCGGTCACCAGGACGCTCTTGCCGGCGTCCGACGACGTCCCGGTGATCAGCAGCGCGCCCACGGGCACGAGATTAGGGGAACGGGGCGGATGGGCGTGGTCTGGCCAGCCGCCGGGCGGGTCGCCCGCCGCCCGGCGGCCAGCATGGTCCGGCCGGCACCGGACCTCAGGCCAGCGATCTGGCCGGCACTCGGCCCCGGCCGCTGTCTTCGATGCCGATGAACCCGGCAATCCGTTCGCGCAGCGAGGTCGCGTCCAGGCCGTGCGCGGCCTGATGCTGCTGGGGCGTGCCGTAATGCCGCAACTCCTCCCGGCCGACGCCAAGACCAAGTACCCGGTGCGGCAGGTCGGCCAGCGCGCTAGCGACCTCATGCACTGATGTGCCTGCGAGGTACGGCTCCACTAGCACGACCACCGGTGCGGACAGCGTCGCGCGCAATGTCTGCCGGTCGAAGGGCCTGATCGTCGGCGCGTACAGCACGGTGACGTCCATCCCGTTTGTTGCCGCGATCACCGCGTCGGCGAGCGGCCCGACCGCGAGGACGGTTGCCTCGCCGCCTCGACGGAGCACGGTGAACCCGTCTTCCCGGCGAGCCAGGGGAGCGGCGTTGGCCAAGGACGACAGACGCAGGTAGACAAGGCCATCGGCGGCGGCAGCGGCGCGCAACTGCGGCTCAGCTTCGTCAGGGTGGCCAGGGACGTGCACGGTCCACCCAGGGAGCGTGTTCAGCAACGCGACGTCGCCAGGCGACTGATGCGTGCGGCCCGATGCTGCATAGTCGAACGAGGCACCCGCGCTGACTAGGATCGCGCCCGCGGCGGCCGCCTGATGGTTCAGGTCCAGCTTGATCTGCTCAAACGGACGCTCGACCAGGAAGCTTGCGAACGTATGCGCGATCGGCCGGATGCCGGCCAGAGACATTCCGCCAGCCACGCTGATCAGAAGCTGCTCCCTGATGCCGAGATTGACGACGCGATCAGGATGGCGCCGCCGCGCAGCGTCGAACAGGTCCGCCGAAATGTCGGCAAGCACCACGGCCAGGCGCGGGTCAGAGTCCAGCAACCCGGTGGCGACGCGGGCGAAGCGCTCGCGCATGTTCTCCATCACTGGTCCTCCTTCAGGCCCGCTTGATGACTGCGACGACGGCGTGCGGCCGGCCGGGATGCGAGACGGTGAACGCCGCCTCGAGCGCGTCGTGATCACGGCCGTCAACCCGTGCGGTTGACCAGCCCTCGGCGGCGAATCTGGTCTCGATCCCGCCAGGCCACCCGTGGCTGGCCGAGGAATTGTCGACGACCACGCAGTGCAGTGAGTCGAGGCCCGCGCGGCCGGCGAACGCGATCGCCTCGTGCCCTGACCCTTCGTCGAGCTCGCCGTCGCCGGTCAAGACGAAGACCCGGTCATCGGCAAGTCCCATCGCGCGCAGGCCGAGCGCGGTACCGACCGCCAGCGGCAGGCCATGGCCAAGCGAGCCGCTCGATATCTCGGCCCCCGGGACCAGATTGCGATCGGGGTGCTGGCCGAGCAGTGACTCGAACTGCCCGTAGCGCGGAAGCTCGTCCGCCCTGATGAAGCCTTTCGCGGTCAGGACCGCGTAATAGGCCATGGGCCCGTGGCCCTTGGAGAGATAGAACCTGTCCCTGCTGTCGCTGCCGGTGGCCGACGGGCTGACGCGCAGCACCCGGTCGTAGAGGACCCAGATCACATCGACCGTCGATAGCGATGCGAGGTCGTGCTTCTCATCGCCCGACATCAGCGCGATCAAGCTGGGCAGATCCTCGTAGGAGTAGCGGGGCAGAGTGCTCGCATTGGTCATGGCCTAGAGTCTCGGACTTAAAGCCCACTTGAAGTCAAGGCGGACGTGCTCGTACTCTCTGTGCGTGCCAGCCATGCCAGCCCACCTGACAATCTCTGAACTGGCTGCCCGCAGCGGTGCAGCTCCGTCGGCCTTGCGCTACTACGAGGACCTCGGCCTGATCACGGCCGAGCGCACCACGGGGAACCAGCGCCGCTACGCCAGGTACATGCTGCGGCGGGTCGCGTTCATCAAGGCGGGTCGCCGGCTTGGCCTGTCCCTCGGCGAGGTCAAGGTAGCTCTTGAACGGCTGCCGTCAGGAAAGGCGCCGACGAGAACGGAGTGGCGCCGCGCAGCTCAGCTGTGGCAAGCGCGGATCCACGATCGCATCGCGGAGCTGGAGCGGCTCTCCGAGACGCTGGGCAGCTGTATCGGCTGCGGCTGCCTGTCGCTGAAGACCTGCGCGCTGTACAACCCCGATGACGAGGCGGGCACCCACGGCCCAGGTGCGCGCTGGCTGCTCGAGGACGACGGCGCGCCTGAACCGGCGCGATCGTCTTAAAGGCCCGGGGCACGGCGTTGTTAAAGGCCCATGTCGTCGAGCTGCTTGTAGAGCTCGGCGCGAGGGTTCGATGGATCGATAACCGTGCCCTTGCTGGTGGTCTTGCCAGTTTTGGAGCTCTCGTCGGCAGTCGTGACGGCGGTACCTGGTTTCGTGCTGACTGCATCGGCCTTGGCAGGCTTCGCGGCACGGGCAGCCGCCCGCCGCTCTCTCAGCAGCCAGCCGGCCAGGATGCCGCCGACCAGACCGCCGACATGGGCTTGCCAGCCGATCCCTTCGTGCGGGAGCAGCACAGCGAACTGGTAAGCAAAGCACAGCGCCATCACCGCGCCGATCAGCACGTCGATGGCGTGCCGATCGAACAGGCCTCGCACGATGATGTAGCCGAAGTAGCCGAAGACCACGCCGCTGGCGCCAGCGCCGACGGTGCCCGGCGACTCGAAGAACCACGCAGCCAGACCGCTGGTGAGCACCACGATGACGGTGACCGCGGCGAACTTCGCGATGCCGCGGTAGGCCGCGAGGAACCCGAAGATGAAAAGCGGCCCGGAGTTGCCCTCGATGTGCGTCCAGCTGAAGTGCAGGAACGGAGCCGTCAGGATGTCGGGCAGGCTGCCAACGTTGCGTGGCTGAATTCCGTAGGTCTGGGCCAGCTGATAGCCGTCAGCGAAGTTGGCGAGCTGGACAGCCCAGATCACCACCAGGACACCTGTCATGACAAACAGCGCGCGCCGTGCTCCGGAGAGCACGGAATCTGCGTTGCCGATGTCGAGCGTCCAGCCCTGGCGCGAGAGCCTGTTCCGGAGACTGCGCCCAGTTTCGGATGGATCGTTGCTCATTGCCCGTCCGTTCGCCCACGACCGGCCTGCCCCACACGCTAATCCGGCCTCGCGTTCCAGGGTAGCGCCGGTTCGTTACACGGCGTGACGCATCATGTACGGCGTTCAACTAGTGGTCACAGACAGGCAGTGATTACACGATGTAATCGTTACGACACTGAACGCCATTCCGTGATCTGTGCGACACAATTTCCTCCCGCAACACCCCAACTTTTTCTACGGAAACGCTTGGTCGGTCCCGTCACTTCTGGCAACGTGGTGCGCCAACGGAGGTTGGCTCCTTATTTCGGTGGTTCTGCCGCACCTGTCCGGTAGTTCTGTAATGGCCAGGCCACTGTGAGTAGCCAATCTGTTCTGAACGACTCGCTGCCTTGGCCGCAGCGGTCCTGCGTGCCCGGCGACTTGCCGGTCGCGCTTGGCCGACGGAAGGACGGCATTGTCACAGCACCGGAGGCGCACGGCCAGCTCCCGCGGGCCGAGCCGGGTCGGTAGCCAGCGGCCGCCCGCGAGCGGCGACGTCAGGGCGCGCGGCGGCGAGGTTCGACCGCGAGGCGGCAGGCCGCGCAGCGGTGACCAAAGAACGCGCGGCAAGGCTGGGAAGCCCCGGAGCGGCCGCAGGTCGCGGAGAAGCGTTCGCGCCTTCCTGATCACCACGGTCGTCTCGGCGATCTTCGTCGCAGGTGGCGCGGAGTACATGCTCGGACAGTTCTCGACCAAGGCGAGCCCGCTGGCCGAGGCGCTCACGGCGATCCCGCGCAGCAAGGCCGGCATGAAGCTGATGCACCAGCGTCAGCACATGATCCTGATGGCCGCCGCCACGAAGAGCTTCAAGCTCGTCGGCAAGCCTAAGGTGGCGACCAAGCCGGCGCCTCCGTCGACCGGCGGCGGAGGCGGTGGCGGCGGGGCGCCTATCGTGAACGCGCCTATCCCGAGCCCGGGCACGGCTAAGCGCATCGCGTACGACATGCTTCCGTCCTTCGGATTCAACGCCAGCCAGCAGTTCGGCTGCCTGAACAACATCTGGACCAGGGAGAGCGGCTGGAGCGTCACGGCAGCGAACGCGAGCGGCGCTTACGGGATCCCGCAGGCATTGCCAGGCTCCAAGATGGCCAGTGCGGGACCTGACTGGCAGACCAGCGCGACCACCCAGATCAAGTGGGGACTTGGCTACATCAAGGGCCGTTACGGCACGCCGTGCGGCGCCTGGGGTTTCTGGGAGGCGCACGGCTGGTATTGATCAGAAAGGCTCTCTCAGCTCGGCAGTCCTCCTTGTTTCACCGTTCCGTGGTCGTGTGATTACTGTCTGTCATGACCTGATGTGACATTTGTCATACGGCCAAATGGGTAATCAGGCGACGGCATTGCCGGCCATGAGGCATGGTGGATGGCTGACAGCGCCCAGCGCGCGTGGCGTCCATTTCTGAGATCCGGTCGCCCCGACCCCGCGACTCGTCCGCGCGCCGCTGCATCTCCCGGTGGACGAAACCGCCGGACGGCTGACTCACCACACATGCCGCGCAGCGGTGCCGTGCTGCAGTGAACGGGGCGGAAATCCGGCGCTCTAGGTGCGCCCAAGCGAAGGCAACTGTGTCACGCCATCGTCGAATTTCATCTCGAATCTCTCGAAACACCCTCTATGCGGCCGCCGGCACGGTCGCAACCGCGGCCATTGCCGGGGGAATCATCGCCGCCGGACCGGCACTGATATCTCCGTCGGGGGCGGACCGCGGATCATTTGGAGCGGCGTCGGATCTGGCACTGGCGAAGCACCCTAACGTCGCACCTGCGGTGGGAAAGCCGCAGCAGACCAGCCAGAACGACGGTCAGGCCCAGGCGGAGAATCCGGCGCTGGTCGTGCGTCAGGCCATGAATGAGCGCTATCGGGCGCACGTGCTCACCGTCAGGCGCGCGGCAGCGGCCAGGCGCGCGGCGGAGA
>DATELR010000368.1:0-40983 GCA_035276345.1 Streptosporangiaceae bacterium
TCATCCGCCGAAGCGGACGGCTTTGCCGAGCGTGCCGCGGGCGCGCTGCTCGAGGTGCCGGGCGCCGGGTCCTTCCGGCCGTGGCTAGCCTGCTGGCCGCCGCCGTTACCGGCGGGCGCGCCGAACACGCTAAAAGGAGTGTCAGGACCGCCGAACAGCCCGACCCCGGCGATGACCAGGGCACCGATCAGGAAGACGCTGGCGGCGGCGCCAAGCACCCGCATCAGCCGCCGGCGGTGCCCTGTGGGGTCGGCGAAGACCGGGCCGGTCTCATGCCATCCCTGGTCCGGCCATCGCTCCCTGCGGTGGGGCTGAGCCACGAGGCGAGTTTAGGGGAATTGAGGTCGCGCAACACCAATAACTGGGTCGTATCGGTACATCAGTAACTCCGCCGGATATGGAATGCCCAGCCGGAACCGTCAGGCAGATCGGCAATCCCGACAAAATCGTGCGACTTCAGCCCGCACCACGCCGGGACGTCCGTCTTCGCCGCTGGATCATCGGCGAGCACCTGCACGACCTGGCCGACAGTGACCTCGCCGATCCGCTCGGCCAGCATGATGATCGGCAGCGGGCATTTGCGCCCGATGGCATCAATGCTGAGCGCAGGCTGCTCAGCGGCACCAGGCAGGCCGGCGGAGGGCTGGGAGATCAAGCGATCAGCTCCGGTCCTGGCTCGACGGGTCGTGGCGGGTTCCCGCGTTAGTGCGCAAGCGACTCACGATGTCGGGCAGCACGCTCAGGAAGCCGGTCACCGATTCCTCCGTGGTGTTCCGAGGCAGCGAGACGCGGACGTTGCCGTGCGTGATGGCCCCCATCGCCGCCAGCACGTGGCTTGGCTGCTGCGTGTCGGTGGCGCACGCGCTGCCTGAGGATACCGAGAAGCCTGCCTTGTCGAGCTCGATTACGAGAGCTTCTCCGTCGACGTAAAGGCAGGAGAACGTGACGATATGAGGCAGCGCGTTCGCATGATCCCCGTGCACGACGCAGTCCGGGATCAGGGTCTTGAGGCGGTCCCTGATCTGGTTGGTCAGCATGCGCAAAGCAATGTCGGCATCGTCGCGATCGGCTTCGAATGCCTCAAGCGCGGCAACCGCGGACATGATCGCCGGCAGGTTCGGGAATCCGGGTACCCGGTGCCCCTCGCGGCTGCCTGGGGGCAATGGCGCACGCCAGCGGACCGCCTTGCGGATCGCCAGCACGCCCACCCCTGGCGGACCCCCCCATTTGTGCGCGCTTGCGGCGAGCATGGACCATCCGGCGGGGATTGACATCCGGCCAGCCGAGGCTGCGGCATCCGTGCAGAGCGGGACGCCGGCCGCGGCACACTCGGCCGCGATCTCGGCGACCGGCTGGATGGTGCCTACCTCGTGATTGGCCGATTGCAGGCACGCTAGGACGGTCCGCTCACGCTTGACGGCGTCGGTGAATTCGGCGATGTCTATCCGCCCGTCCGCTCCTACGCCGGTGATCGTGAGCTGGCTGCCTGCCAGCTCGGCCTCGGCGGCCGCGTTGAGCACGCTGGAGTGCTCGACAGCGCTGACAACCACATGCCCTGGCCCGCGGCTCGCCGACTGGCGCGCGCGGACGGCGCCAAGCACAGCCAGCTGGACGGCTTGGGTTCCCGAGCTGGTAAATGCCAGCTCGTCGGCTCTGCAGCGCATCATGACGGCCATGCGCTCCCTGGCCTGGTCGAGGAGCAAGCTGGCCCTGCGTCCCTCGCGGTGCAGCCGGACCGGGTCGGCCCACCCGTCTTCGAGCGTCGCGAGCATCGTTTCTCGCGCCGCTGCCGACATCGGCTCTGCCGACGCGGCATCGAAGTACGCCATAGCTCTGACCCTACGGCCGGCCGCAGCAGGCGCCCATGCGCCCCCGCCTGGCCGATCTGCCGGGGGTCCCGGGCGGGCGGAGCCGCGAGCGTTGTACTGTTTGCACGACAGCCTGTAGGACAGGCGACGGTCAGGCTCGGTAAGTCGGTTTACGGCCGCTGGAAAGGCAATCGGTGAGTCCCATCCGCACGACCCCCCGTCTTCAGGGGAGAGCTGGTCGGCTGCGCCGCTGGATGCCGCGTGCCACGCTGCTGCTCGGGCTGGCGGTCTTCACGACCGGCTGCCAGTCCAACGACTTCACCCGGCAGGGCCTGCTCGCCCCGGTGACCAAGCAGGGCCAGGTCATCGTCTCCATGTGGCAAGGGTCGTGGATCGCTGCCTGGGCGGTGGGAGCCGTCGTCTGGGGCGGGATCCTGTGGGCCATCATCTTCCACCGCAAGCGCGGCGATCAGCTCCCGCGCCAGGTCCGGTACAACCTGCCGATCGAGCTCCTCTATACCGTGCTGCCGTTCATCATGGTCGGCGTCTTGTTCTTCTTCACCGCGAGGGACGAGAACTTCCTCGGCAAGAACCCGAAGAACCCTGATCTGACCGTCAAGGTGATCGGCCAGCAGTGGAGCTGGCAGTTCGCGTACCCGGGCTATGCGGCGGGGCCTGGCCGCGTGGTTACCGAGGTCGGTGAGATGTGGCGGCCAGGGTTGCCGACCAAGCAGCTGCCGTTGCTGGAAATCCCGACCGGCAAGACCGTCCAGTTCAATCTGACATCTGTCGATGTTGTTCACGCCTTCTGGATCGCGCCGTTCGAGTTCAAACGAGACGTGATTCCCGGCTATGCAAACCGCTTCACAGTGACGCCGAACAAGACCGGTTCCTTCATCGGCCGCTGCTCGGAGTTGTGCGGCGTCTACCACAGCCGGATGCTGTTCAGGGTCAAGATCGTTACGCCTGCTCAGTTTGACCAGTGGATCCACGCTCAGCAGGTCCTGCAGGCCGCTTCTGCTTCTGGGGGTGCTTAGTGACCGCGGTGAGGCCACCCGAGTCGGTGTCGACCGAGCAGGTCACGCCGTACCGCAGGGGATCCATCCTGGCCGACTGGCTGTCCTCGACCGACCACAAGATCATCGGTCACCTTTACCTGTTCACGTCGTTTGGTTTCTTCCTGATCGGCGGCCTGATGGCGCTGATCATCAGGACGCAGCTGTTTGAGCCGAATCTCAGCCTGGTGTCGGATGAGCAGTACAACGAGCTGTTCACCATGCACGGCACGATCATGCTGCTGCTGTTCGCGACCCCGTTGTTCGTCGGTTTCGCCAACGAGATCATGCCGCTGCAGATCGGCTCTCCTGACGTGGCGTTCCCCCGGCTGAACCTGCTCAGCTACTACATGTTCGCGTTCGGCGGCATCATCTTGCTGCTCAGCTTCCTGACCCCTGGCGGCGCTGCGGCCTTCGGCTGGTACGCCTACTCTCCGCTGACAAGCTCAGTGTTCTCGCCCGGCATCGGCGCGGACATGTGGATCATGGGCCTGACCTTGAGCGGCCTTGGCACGATCCTGAGCGGCGTCAACTTCGTCACCACGATCTTCTGCATGCGCGCGCCCGGCATGACGATGTTCCGGATGCCGATCTTCACATGGAACATCCTGCTGACCTCGATCCTGGTGCTGCTTGCATTCCCCGTGCTGGCAGCCGCCCTTCTGGTGCTGGAGATCGACCGCAAGTTCGGCGCCCAGGTATTCGCCGCCCACAGCGGCGGCGCGGTCCTCTGGCAGCATCTGTTCTGGTTCTTCGGCCATCCGGAGGTCTATATCGTGGCGTTGCCGTTCTTCGGCATCGCCACCGAGGTGCTCCCTGTCTTCAGCCGTAAGCCGCTCTTCGGCTACAAGGGTCTCGTCGGGGCCACGATTGCGATCGCCGGCCTGTCCATGACGGTGTGGGCGCACCACATGTTCACCACGGGCGCTGTGCTGCTGCCGTTCTTCTCGTTCATGACCTACCTGATCGCCGTTCCAACCGGGGTGAAGTTCTTCAATTGGCTCGGCACGATCTGGCGTGGTCAACTGACGTTCGAAACGCCGATGCTGTTCATTCTCGGCTTCATGATCGTGTTCTTGTTCGGCGGCCTGACCGGTGTCATCCTGGCCTCGCCGCCGCTGGATTTCGCGGTCAGTGACTCCTACTTCGTGGTGGCCCACTTCCACTACGTGCTCTTCGGCACGGTCGTCTTCTGCATGTTCGGCGGGTTCTACTTCTGGTGGCCCAAGTGGACCGGCAAGATGCTCAACGAGACGCTCGGGAAGTGGCACTTCTGGTTCGTGTTCATCGGCTTCAACACCACCTTCCTCGTGCAGCACTGGCTCGGGGTGATGGGCCAGCCGCGCCGGACAGCGAACTATCCGCTGCTGCCGCATCTCGCGACCACGCTGAACCAGGTCTCGACGGTCGGTGCCTTCATCCTCGGGGTGTCGAACCTGTTCTTCTTCTGGAATGTCTACCGGACCTGGCGGTACGGGGAACGGGTCACCGAGGACGATCCATGGGGCTTCAGCAACTCGCTCGAGTGGGCGACCTCATGCCCGCCGCCTCGGCACAACTTCACCTCGATCCCGCGGATCAGGTCCGAGCGCCCAGCTTTCGACCTGCATCATCCGAACATCAGGGCCGGCCGCGATCCAGCAGAACGTAAAGCGATCGGGGCGAGCCACTGATGCGCGGGCAGACCATGGCAGGGGTACCGGCATGAGGGTCGAGGGCTGGCTTTTCCTCGGATGCGCCATCTTCTTTGGCGTTGCCGACATCTTTTACTGGAACCTGTCGCATGACCCGACCGGCGGCACTGCGCTCGCGCTGTCGGTCGGCCTGGCGTTCCTGACCGGCTTCTACGTCTTGTTTACCGGGCGGCGGCTGCCACAGCGCCCGGAGGACGATTCGGAGGCCGAGATCGAGCAGGGAACTGGCGAACTGGGCTTCTTCAGCCCGCATAGCTGGTGGCCGCTGTTCGTGGGTCTCGCCGGCGCCCTGGCCGCGGTCGGAGTTGCGATCGGCTGGTGGCTGTTCCTGATCGGCGCGCTTGCCCTGGTGTTCTCCGTGATCGGCTTCGTCTTCGAGTACTACCGCGGGCTTTACGCGCACTAGCGCAATCGCGCCAACGACAGGTGAATACGTGGACGTCTACGAGGCGCTGTACACAACCAGGGCAATGCGCCGGGTACGCACGGACCCGATCCCCGAACAGGTGCAGGCACGGATCCTGGACGCGGCGATCAGGGCGCCAAGCGGCGGCAACACGCAGAACTGGCGGTTCATCCTGGTCGATGACCCCGAAGTAAGAGCCCTGCTCGGACCGCTGTACAGAGACTGCATGGCGCAGCTGTGGAGCGGCGGATATCGCGAGCGCATTGAGCGGGCCAGTGCCACGCCTGATGACCCGGCAAGCGCCTCGTTCTTGCGGGTGCAGCGCTCTGCCCAGCACCTCGCCGATCACTTCGAGGATGTGCCGCTGTTCCTGATGGCCTTCGCGAGGAACGATGACAGCGGCAGCTCGATCTTCCCGGCAATCTGGAGCGCCCAGCTCGCGGCCCGCGCCGAAGGAGTCGGAAGCACGCTGACGACGGTGCTAGGGAGCTTCAAGCGCGCGGAGACTTTCACAATCCTCGGCGTTCCCGCGGACCGGGGCTGGGAGATGGCCGCCTGCGTGTCCTTCGGATACCCGACCGGCCGCTGGGGTGTCGCGGCCAGGCGTCCGGCTCATGAGGTCGCCTACCGCAACGCGTGGGGCAAGGACCTCGGCATGAACATCCCTGAGCCGCTCTGGACCGACGCCGGAGCGTCTTGAGTCCTGCAGACCCAGCTAACGAGCGCTAGCCGTGGTGGTCTGAGCCGCCCTCGCCCTCACCTTGATCGCGGTCTCCAGAGCCGATCGCGGCGTGCTCACCGTGGCCGTTAGGACCGTGTCCGTTGGCGCCGTGGCCGTTCATGGGCACCGTCTCGGTCACGATCTTGTTGAGCCGTGCCTTGACCCGGCCGATGCCACCGCGCATCCCGGGCGGCGGCACCTCCTCGGCAGCGGCTTCCGTCGCGCCGGCCGGCAGCGCAAGCGGCTCGGGCCTGGCAATCTTCGCCAGCGTTTCGTCGTCGAGCGGCCTGGTCTCCTCGATGAACTCGCCGTTCGGCAGCTGCCTGATGATGCCGGTCTCCACCCCGTGCTCCATCAAGTGGATGTCCTTGCGCTGCAGGCCCAGGCAGATTCGCTTCGCGATGATGTAGGTGAGGATCGGCACGACGATCACCGCGATCCTCGCGATCCAGGTAACCGTGTAGAGCGAGATGTCAAGGTGCTGGGCGATGAGGTCGTTCGCGCCCTCGGCCCAGAGCACCCCGTAAAACGCGATGACGGCCAGACCAAGCGCGGTGCGGGTGGGGGCGTTGCGCGGACGGTCGTTGATATGGTGCTCGGTCTTGTCCCCGGTAATCCATTGCTCGATGAACGGCCAGAGCGCCGCAGCAGTGAAGATGAACCCGAGCGGCAGCAGCCCAGGGATAAAGACGTTGAAGGCAAACGTGTGCCCAAAGACCACCCACTGCCACGCAGGCATCACGCGCAGGGCGCCTTCCAGCATGCCCATATAGAAGTCAGGTTGCGAGCCCGCGGAGATCGCGAGCGGGTTGTACGGGCCGTACAGCCAGATCGGGTTGATCTGGGCGAAGGTACCGGCGAGGGTCACGACGGCGAAGACGAAGAGGAACAAGGCCGTGGTCTTCGCGGCGAAGTACGGGAACGCTGGCGCGCCGACGACGTTCTTGTTCGTGCGGCCCTTGCCTGGCATCTGCGTGTGCTTCTGGTGGTACATGATGAAGATGTGCGCCCCGATCAGCGCTGCGAACAAGCCGGGGATCAGCAGCACATGCAGGATGTACATCCGCGGAATGATCGAGTGCCCCGGATACTGGCCGCCGAACAAGAAATATGAACCGTACGTGCCCACGATCGGGATCGACTGGATCACGCCCTGGAGAATCCGCAGGCCGGCCCCGGACAGCAGGTCGTCGGGCAGTGAGTAGCCGAACAAGCCCTCGATCAGGCCGAGCGTGAACAGGACGATGCCGATCAGCCAGTTGACCTCGCGTGGTTTGCGGTAGGCGCCGGTGAAGAAAACCCGGATCATGTGCACCATGATCGCGGCCAGGAAAAGGTCGGCTGCCCAGTGATGGATCTGCCTCATCAGCAGTCCGCCGCGCACGTCGAAGCTGATCTTCAGCGTCGAGGCGTACGCCTCGCTCATATGCAGGCCGTCGAGCTTGAGGTAATTGCCGTGATAGACCACTTCGGTCATGCTGGGCTTGAAGAAGAACGTGAGGAACGTGCCAGTCAGCACCAGGATGATGAACGAGTACAGGGCGATCTCGCCCAGCAGGAACGTCCAGTGGTCAGGGTAGAGCTTCTTGAATACGGCGCGGAGCCCCTTGGCGCCGCGGAACCGCTCGTCTAGCCAGTTCCCGGTGCCCCCGATTGCCCGGTTGACAGTCATGTTGACGGCCCCCGCTCCCAGAAACTCGGGCCCACCGGTTCGGTGAAGTCGTGCTTTGCTACCAGGAACCCCTGGGCATCCACCGTCATCGGTAGCTGCGGCAGCGCCCTGGTTGCGGGTCCGAAGATGACCTTCGCGCCGCGTGTTGCGTCAAACGTTGACTGGTGACATGGGCAGAGTATGTGGTGTGTGGTCTGCTCATACAGGGCCGCGGGACAGCCCACGTGCGTGCAGATCTTCGAATAGGCCACGATGTTGTCGACGGTCCAGTTCTCGACCACCTTGCCGTCGACCGGCGACGACTTGCTGGTGAACTCAAGTTGGTTCGGCCCGAACTTGATGATGATGCAGGCCGCCTTCGCGAGCGCGTTGAAGTCATCCTGGAAGCCATCGGGCACGACCGTGATCATGCCACCCGGCGAGCTGAAGTCCGCGGGCCTGATGGGCCGGTTGCTCCCGTAGTTAAGCAGTCGCATGCCATCCCGCCAGACGGTGTGGTCCAGCGTCTTTCGCGGCAACGGACCCAGGTCGCGAAGCAGCAGGATCGGAGCAACCGCCACCGGGACCGTCGCCGCTATCAGGGTCCGCCTCAGCAGCGGGCGCTTGACGAACTGGCTAGCCTCGGTGCCCTGCTGGAAGGTCTCCTGGAAGGCCGCGCGGTCCTCCTCGCTCGACCGCAGCGGCTTGCGCGCTTCGGTGAGCACCACCCACGGCATGACGTTGCGGACCCAGAACACGGCTCCGGCTGCGAGACCGAGGAAGACCAGCGACAGCGTCAGCCCCAGCGCGAGGTTGGAGTTCACTACGCGCTGGATCGAGTGCACCGGGAAGATCACATAAGCAGCGATGAACCCGAGACCGGCGAGAAACGCGATCAAGAAGCACGCAGCGACTATTCGCTCCGCTCGCTTGGCCCTGGCCGGGTCATCAGGCTCGGCTGGCAGTTCGCGCGGCCGCGGCTCGGGCGGCCCGCCGGGCGTGCCCGGATGCGGTGTGGCAAGCATGGTCCTGGCAGCAGCCGGCGAGGGGGTGCCTATCACCCGGTACCGCGGCTCGCGCGGCTCCTCCGCGCCATCACGTGGTTCAGGCCCGGCTGATGGGTCGCCATCACGTTCGTGATCGCCGCCCTGGTGGCCGGCGGTGGGGTCAGTCATGAGTCTTCCTGTGCTTAGCAGTGATCCACATGGACGCGAGGACCATGAAGAGCATCAGCCCGACGAAGGCCACGATCCCTTCAGTCACGGGACCAACACGGCCGAGGCTGAACCCGCCCGGGTTCGGCTCGGTGCGGGTCCTGGTGATGTACGCGATGATGTCGCGCTTTTCCTGTGGCGTGATCGTGGTGTTGTTGAAGACCGGCATGGCCTCGGGGCCGGTCAGCATGGCCTCGAAGATCTGCCTCGGCGTTGACTTGGTCAACGGCGGCGCGTACTTGCCGTAGGTCAGGGCACCGCCAGCGCCAACGAAGTTGTGACATTGAGCGCAGCTGGCCACAAAGAGCTGCTGGCCCAGGCCGGCGTTGGCTCCGCTGGGATTGACCTCGGCGGCTGACGGGGTCGCGGGGCCGCCGCCCAGCGACGCGATGTAGGCGGACACCGCGCGGATCATGCGGGGGGTGAACGTTATCGGCTTGCGCGGCTGCTCGGCGGCGGGCTCCTTAGCGGGCATCCGGCCGGTGCTGACCTGGAAGTCGACGGCGGCGGAACCGACCCCGATGAGGCTCGGCGCGGTGTCTTGCACGCCTTGCGCGAACAGGCCGTGGCAGCTAGCGCACTGCTGATTGAAGATCGACTTGCCCTCGGCGGTGAGCGGGCCGCTGCCGACGCCGCGCGCCGCTGCCGAAGCGGAACCGATGCCGGTAATGGTGCCGTAGCACAGTCCGGCCACGAGCAGCGCGAGCAGGATGACGCCGTAGCCCGCGGCGGGCCTGCGCCTGGCGGTGATCGCTCTCACTGCTAGTCCTACTTTCCTGTCAGCGGCAGGAGGTAAATGGTGGTGAACAGGCCGATCCACACTACGTCGACGAAGTGCCAGTAGTACGACACCACGATCGCGCTGGTCTGCTGCTCGTGGGTATATCGCCTGGCCGCGTAGGTGCGCCCGAGCAGGAAGATGAACGCGATCAGCCCGCCAGTCACGTGCAGCCCGTGGAAGCCCGTGGTCAGGAAGAACACAGAGCCGTAGTTGCTCGAGGCGAGCGTGAGGTGCTGCTTGAAGATCAGGTCCAGGTACTCATATCCCTGGCCGAGCACGAAGTAGAGGCCCATCAGGAAGGACAGCACGTACCACTCGCGCAGGCCCCAGCGACGGAAATCGAAGATGGATCCAAGCCGGCCGATCTGACCGCGCTCTACCGCGAACACGCCCATCTGGCAGGTGACGCTGGACAGGATCAGCACGATCGTGTTCGCGGTCGCCAGCGGGTAATCCAGCTCGGCTTGCGGCCAGTGCTGGCCCAGTCCGGTATCGACCGACTTGATGGTGAAGTACATCGCGAAGAGCGCCGCGAAAAACATCAGCTCGGAGGACAACCACACGATGGTCCCGACGCTGACCAAATTCGGCCGGCTCGCGGGCGTACGGGGTACGACCGCCGTGTCTGATGCTGATGCCACGCGCCCATTATTACGACACCCGGTAGGGGAACGCGCCACGACCCCCTAATCGGGGGTGATGGCTTGCGGCTCCGGCCGGCCAGAGGGGTCCTGGCGTCGCCCTCTCTGGTCGGCGGAGTCGATACCATCCAGCTATGAAAGTTGTCGTTTATAGCCATGACGCGGACACCAGGGCACGTGTCCGCCTGGCGATCGGCCGTCGCCCGGCGCCCGACGTGCCGCAGGCCGAGGTGATTGACGTGGCCACGCATGCCGCGCTGATCCGGCTGCTCGACGCCGGCGGCGCGGATGTCATGGTGCTCGATGGCGAAGCCCAGCCGTCCGGCGGCATGGGCGTCTGCCGCCAGGCCAAGGACGAGATATATAACTGCCCTCCCGTGCTGCTCATCATCGGCAGGGCTGATGATGGCTGGCTGGCGACATGGTCCCGCGCCGATGCCGTGGTCAGCCATCCGATCGACCCGGCGGCGCTGGCCGAAGCGCTCGCGGGACTCATGCGGCAGCGCGCGGCTGACGGCGCTGGTACCGCCCCGGCCAACGCCTGACACCTGAGGAACGCCATGGATGCAGAGCACTCCTGGCCGAGCCTGCTCGGCCAGCTGATCAAGGGCGAGTCGCTCAGCGCGGACGCCGCTGCCTGGGCCATGAGCGAGATTATGGAAGGCGCGGCCACGCCTGCGCAGATCGCAGCCTTCGGTATCGGGCTGCGGATGAAGGGCGAGACTCCCGCCGAGGTAGACGGCCTCGCGTCGGCGATGCTCAAGCTCGCGACGCCGGTCAGCATCCCCGGACGGCTCACCGACCTGGTCGGAACCGGCGGCGACCGGGCCCGCACTGTGAACATCTCGACGATGGGAGCCATCGTCGCGTCCGCGGCAGGTGCGCGTGTCGCGAAGCACGGCAACCGCGCGGCGTCCTCCGCATGCGGAGCGGCCGACGTTCTCGAGGCGCTCGGCGTTGTCATCGACCTGCCGCCTGCGGCCACGGAGAAGCTCGCGCAAGAGACCGGCATGGTGTTCCTGTTCGCCCCGCTGTATCACCCCGCTCTGCGGCACACCGCTGTGCCGCGGCGTGAGGTCGGCGTACCCACTGTCTTCAACTTCCTTGGCCCGGTCGCGAACCCGGCCAGGCCGCAGGCGCAGGCCGTCGGGGTCGCCGACCCCCGGATGGGTCCTGTGCTCGCGGGAGTGCTCGCTGCCAGGGGCTCCTCGGCACTGGTCTTCCATGGCGATGACGGACTCGATGAGCTCACCACCACAGGTCCGTCGACGGTCTGGATCGCACGATCAGGCACGGTGGCGCAGACCAGGTTCGACCCGGCCGAGATCGGCATTCCCCGGTGCGAGCCGGCCGACTTGCGTGGCGGAGACCCGGCGCAGAACGCGGCAGCGGCGCGGTCGGTACTCGCGGGGGACGCTGGCCCGGTCCGCGAGACGGTCCTGCTTAACGCCGCAGCGGCTCTGGTCGCAGAGGCCGGCGCCACTGATCCTTCGCAGCTCAACGCGGCGTTGGCCGATGGTTACTCACGAGCGGCGGCGGCGGTCGACGGAGGTGCGGCGGCTTCGTTGCTCGATACCTGGATCAAGGCCAGCAGGCGACTGGCGAGCTGACGTCCGCCAGGCGCCCGAGCGGGCCTGGCGATTCAGGCGTTCTCTGGGTAGCCGATCGAGAACGCGGCGTCGAGGTCGTGCCGGGAGTAGGTGCGGAACGCGATGTGGGTTTCGGTGTGGGTGACGCCAGGGACCTTGTTTACCTGGCCGGGAATGACATCGCCGAGTTCGTCGTGCTCGCGGACCCGAACCATCGCAACGAGGTCGAATTCGCCGGTCACCGAGTAGACCTCGCTGACCTGCTGGATCTGTACGATCGCCTCCGCTGTTTCCGGAATGCGCTCGACATCGGCCTTGATCAGAACTATCGCGGTGACCATGGCCGCCTCCTCGGTCTTCGGTAGGTTCGCGCCCGTTGCCGCGTCATCGTATCGGCTCAGCGCGCTGGTGGCCGCAGCCGCCGGCGGCCGGTCGGCCCTGGGCCGGTAGGTAGGGGGCCCTGGCGCGGGGCGTGGTCCGCGGGCCAGCACGCCAAGCAGCCCCTTGAGCACGGCCGCGGTCGCCTTGGCGTCGGCCAGGGCGCGGTGACATGGGCCCGTCCTGGCGTTGAAGTGGCACGACAACGTGGCTAGCCGGTGGTCCGGCACATCCTTCGGGCCCAGCAGCATGCGGGAGAGGATGGCGGTGTCCATGACGCCGCGGCAGGGCCACTCGATCCCGCTTTGCTCGCATGCGGCCGTCAGAAACGCAATATCAAATGGCGCGTTGTGCGCGACGATGACCCCGCCGGCTGCGAACTCCAGGAAGGCTGGCAGCACCTCTGCGATCCGCGGCGACTCAGCCACCATCTCGTCGGTGATTCCGGTCAGCTCGGTGATATGGGCCGGAATCGGCATGCCGGGGTTCACCAGCTCGGAGAACTCAGCCATTGGCCGTCCTGCACTGAGCCTGACCGCGCCGATTTCGGTGATTCCTGCCTCATCGGCCAGCCAGCCGGTCGTCTCGACGTCGACGATGACAAGATCGCCAGGCGGCAGGAACGGGCTCGCGGGCAAGAGGCCGCGGAGCAGCGGCCAGTGTTGTCCTTCGCCGTCGGGGCGTTCGCGCAGATCGGCTTCGGCGGCCGGCTCGCCTGCTTCCGCGGCGTTGTGGCTCGGATCGTTCAGGTCCGCCGGGTACGCGAGGCGGTGCCCGGCGCGGCGCAATGCCGCCATGGCCGGCCGGACGCCGCGCCGTCGCGGCAGTCGCATCTGCGCCGGAGCCTTCATAAGGCCACGTTATGGCCAGGCACTGACACCCGGCCGGTTCTGGCCGCGCCACGCCGAGCGCGGATAGGCGGGGCAGCTAGCGGCGCAAAACTGAGGCGAGAGTTCGCGAAGTGGTTGAATGCGTCAACTGGTCTGGTTAATGTGGCTGATCGAGCCGATCGCTTGGCAGCCGTTTTAAATAGCGGCGGCGATGGGCCGCTACCGAGTTTGAGCCTGACCGCGAGGTCAGCAGGTAAATCGGGAGCCCCTGGCAGGCCGCGCGCAACCGTTCGGCGGTCGCGAGCGAACCCCCAAGGTGCATCGGACTGGCCATTGGCCAGCGCCGACGGGCAGTTGCCACGGCCCGGGCCCGTAGCCGGCTCGGCAGATGATGTGGGAAAGGGAGCGTGCCTGCGCGTGCGTACGCCGCTGTCGGTTCGCAGGGTCATGAGTAGTCGCAGTCGCACCGGTGCTGAGAACGCCGGCGAGAATGGCGGCGCAGCCGGGCGCAAGGTCCGGCGTGGGCCGCGCCGCGGATGGCTGATTCTGATCAGCCTGACAACGGTTGTGGCCGTCGCAGGGATCGGTGGTTCGGCCGCCGCGCTTCCGCAACCAACCATCGCGCAGGTAAAGGCGAAGCTCGCGGCGATCAACGCCAAGTCCAGCCGCCTTGGCCAGCAGTATGACCAGGTGCTCCAGCAGCTGTCGGTGGCCAACCAGCGGCTCAAGGTCCTGAACAAGGAGACCGCCAGGTACCGCAAGACGTTTGACACCATGCGGACTCGCATAGGCAGGCTCGCTGCGGTTGCTTACGAGCAGGGCGGCGCGTCCTCGCCGGTGGCTCTGCTCACCTCTGAGTCGCCGCAGCAGGTGCTCGACCAGGCGTCGATACTGACCGAGCTCTCGATCGCAAACGCTTCGCAGATCAATCAGTACCAGGCGGCCAGCAGGCAGCTGCTGAACGCGCAGCAGGCGGCAACGCGCGCTCGCGCGGCGATCTTGCCGCTCAAGGCGTCGCTGCACAAGCGGATCGCGGTGCTGAACAAGCTCAAGCAGCAGCAGGAGGCCCTGCTTGCCTCGCTGACTCCGCCACAGCGGACCGGCACGGGTCCCGGCGGCGGTGGCGGCAGCGGCGGTGGCGGGCATTATCACGGGCCGACCTCTACGCAGGCCGGGCAGGCCGTCGCGTTTGCGTACAACCAGCTCGGCTGCCCGTACGTGTTCGGCGGAACCGGGCCGTGCAGCGCAGGCTTCGACTGCTCGGGCCTGACCAGCTCGGCGTGGGCGAGCGCGGGGATCTCTATCCCGAGGGTGAGCTACGACCAGATGTCATCGCTGCCCTCGGTTCCGCTCCATACCGCCTCAGGCGCCTTCACGACCAAGTACCTGCAGCCAGGTGACATCCTGGGATTCTCCTCCAACTCTCACGTAGGTATCTATGTGGGCGGCGGGCAACTCATCGATGCGCCGGTGCCCGGGCAGAATGTGCAGAAGGTCGCGCTGGCCGGGTGGTACTTGTCGAACCTGGACGGGGCGGTTCGGCCCTAACGGGCGGCCTGCGACTTTCATGCCATCGCCGGACGTCTATTTCAGCGTGAGCTCCGATGGCAGGAGCGTCGCCGAAGCCCTCATCGCGGATCTCGACGAGGCCAAGGAACTGCTCGCTGCAGCGCGCCAGGCCGGGTCGTGCCTGGCGTGGGCGCACAGCGCCACTGATCTGTCTGACCTGGGTTTCACCGGGCAGTGGGGGTTCAGGAAAGTCACTGGTCAGCCGTCCCGCGGAAACGCCGACGCTGGCGTGGTCCCGCTGGCCGATGACGAGGACGGCCCCGGCTTGTGGGCATCGGCCTACCGCGGTCAGTGGGGACACAAGACACCGCAGCCCGACGAGTGGCCGTTCGACCTGCCGCCAGGCACCGTGACGCTTAGCTTGCGCAGGGCAGGCGAGATCGCGGGAGTCTGCCGCGTTCACCCGTCCAGTGGCCTGGTCGATGCTCCTGGCATCGTCCCCGCGCACCGCGCGGACGTATCGGGATACGAAGCGCTTCTGGTGGCTGCGATTGGTCTCATAGCTGCGCCGGAAGTTGCGGTTGAGTCGTGGGGAGAGGGACCGGACCGTCTCGCGGTGTGCGAGCGCCTCGGCCTGACAACGGCCGAGTACACGCCTGGCTGGGAGTTCGTCCTGCGCGGTGATCCGCCTGGTCCGCCAGCGCATAGCTGAGGCTGGTGGGTAAGGTAACCATTCACATGCCGAAGGTCCTGATCGTCACCAACGACTTTCCGCCGCGCAGCGGCGGGATTCAGTCGTTCGTGCACGCGCTGGCGTTGCGGTTGCCGGCCGGACAGGTCGTGGTGTATGCCCCCGCGTGGGAGGGCGCCGCGGAGTTTGACGCGCGGCAGCCGTTCCCTGTTGTGCGGCATCCGACCTCGCTCATGCTGCCAGTCCCGTCGGTCGCGAGGCGAGCCAGGAAGATCCTGAGCGAGCACGGCTGCGACACCGTGCTGTTTGGCGCGGCAGCGCCGCTTGGCCTGCTGGCGCCCGGACTGCGCCGGGCAGGCGCCCGGCGGGTCGTCGCTCTCACCCACGGGCACGAGGCCGGCTGGGCCGCATTGCCCGGCGCGAGAGCCTTGTTGCGCAGGATAGGGGAGCACGTGGACGTGCTGACCTACCTAGGGGAATACTTCAGAATCCGGCTGGCAAGGGCGCTGACTCCGGCAGCGGCCGCGCGGATGGTCAGGCTCGCGCCCGGTGTCGACAACGATCTGTTCCGGCCAGGCGCCGGCGGCGCGGCGATCAGGCAGCGATTCGGGATCGCGGCAGCGTCGCCTGTGGTCGTCTGCGTTTCCCGGATGGTGCCTCGCAAGGGCCAAGACACCCTGATCAAGGCGTGGCCGGCGGTTCTGGCCGGGCTGGCGAACCGGCAGGCGGTACCGGCTAGCTATTCCGGCCCAGGCGCAGACGGCTCCGCCGCCAAGCCAGTCTTGCTGCTCGTCGGGGACGGCCCGTACGCCGGAGAGCTCCGCGCGCTCGCCAGGCGCCTGCGGGTTGCCGACTCCGTGATTTTCGCCGGGTCCGTGCAGTGGGAAGACCTGCCCGCTTACTACGACGCTGGGACGGTGTTCGCGATGCCGTGCCGGACTCGGCGGCACGGCCTTGACGTGGAAGGGCTGGGAATCGTCTATCTGGAGGCCTCGGCGACCGGGCTGCCTGTGATCAGCGGCGACTCCGGCGGGGCCCCTGACGCCGTCCTGCCAGGTGAGACCGGTTATGTCGTCGGTAGCGGTGACGATGCAGCGCTGGCGGACCGGCTGATCCAGTTGCTCCGCGATCCGCACGGAGCAGCGACGATGGGCGAAAAGGGCCTCGCGTGGGTCGACCGGGAGTGGCGCTGGGAGATCGTGGCCGCCCGGCTGCGGGAGATCATCGCGAGCTGAGGCCGCGTCATCTGCGCGCGTAGAGCGACTCGATTTCGTCAGCGAAATCCTTGGCGACGACGCCGCGCTTAACTTTCAGCGACGGCGTCAGGTGGCCGCTGGCCTCGGTGAAGTCCGAGCTGAGGATCCTGAACTTCCTGATCGATTCGGCCCGCGAGACCGCCGTGTTGGCGTCGTCGACCGCGGCCTGCAGATCCGCGATCAGTTCCGCGTCATCAGCCAGGTCGGCCGGGGAGGCCTCGGCAGGCTTGCCGTGCTGCTGCTTCCAGAAGTCCAGGGCTTCGGGATCGAGGGTGATCAGGCACGCGACAAATGGCCGGTTATCCCCGACCACCATGGTCTGGCTGACGAGCGGATGTGCCCTGAGCCTGTCCTCCAGGACCGCTGGCGATACGTTCTTGCCGCCTGCGGTGACTATGAGCTCCTTCTTCCGGCCCGTCACGCTCAGGAAGCCCTCGTCGTCCAGCGCGCCCATGTCGCCCGTGTGCAGCCATCCGTCCCCGTCGAGTGCCTCGGCGGTGGCCTCCTCGTTGCGCCAGTAGCCGCGGAAGACGATCGGGCCACCGATCAAGATCTCGCCATCGTCGGCGATGCGGATGGTGGTACCGGGAATGGGCAATCCGACCGTGCCGATCTTGTTGCGGTTGGGCCGGTTCACGACCGCGGCCGCAGAGGTCTCGGTCAGGCCGTATCCCTCCAGCACGGTGATGCCCGCGCCGCGGAAGAAGTGACCGAGCCGGTCACCGAGCGGCGCGCCGCCCGAAATGGCGAAGCTGACTCTGCCGCCCACTGCTGCCCGGAGCTTGGCGTAAACCAGGCGGTCGAACAGCGCGTGCCGCATCTTCAGCACCTGTCCAGGCCCGCGGCTGGCCGATCCCTTCTCCGGCGCAGAGTACGCGCGGCTGAAGGCCACGGCGGTGTCGCTGGCGGCCCGGAAGATCTTGCTCTTCGCGCTGCTTGCGGCGGCCTGCTGCTGCGCGGAGTTGAAGACCTTCTCGAATACGCGCGGCACGGCGAGCAGGAAGACCGGCTTGGTCTCCGGAAGTGCCTGCGCGAGCGTCGAGGAGTCCTCCCAGTGCTCGAGAACGGCGCCGCCCTCGATGCAGGCCACCTGGATAATCCTGGCGAATGAATGCGCCAGGGGCAGGAAGAGCAAGGTCGACGATCCGTCGGTTTCGAACAACTCGTGCAGGGCGCCCTGGACGGCATTGCGGGAGCCCGACAGCAGATTGCGGTGGCTTAGCTGGCAGCCCTTGGGCCGGCCTGTGGTGCCAGAAGTGTAGATGATCGTGGCAAGGTCGTCTGCGGTCCGCCCGGCCATGCGCTTGCCGAGCTCATCCTCACTGATGTCGGCGCCCGCCGCGGCGAGAACGCCGATGGCGTCCATCGGCCAGACATTGACCAGGTCAGGCAGGTTGCCCTTGACGCTGGTAATGGTGGCGGCGTGAGCGTCGGTCTCGGCGAAGACGCCACGGCAGCCCGAGTTAGACAAGATCCATTCGACCTGACCGGCAGACGAGGTCTCATAGACGGGCACGGTGACGGCGCCAATGGTCCAGATCGCATAGTCGATCAGCGTCCACGCGTAGCTAGTGCGCGACATCAGGCCGACGCGGTCACCTGGCCGGATCCCGGCCGAAAGGATGCCCCTGGCCAGCGCATGCACCTCGTCGCGGAATTGCGCCGCGGTCACATCCGTCCAGCTGTTCCCGTTCTCGGGAACTGCCTCGCGCCGCCGCATGATGACCACATCAGGCGTCTGGGCCGGACGGTCAAAGATGACGTCAGTGAGGGTGGCCGTCGCTGGGATTTCGGCAAGGGCGGGAATGCTGAACTCGCGCAACGGGCCTCCTGCCATCGTTACTGCTCTGCGCGCGGTCGGGCGAGCACTGATCCGATCTTTGCGACGGTACCGCCAGTATTCAAGATGACCGTGCTCGGGTCGCCTGGTTGGGACCGGGATGATCTGCTTATTGTTGGTCAATGCGGGTCCACGTGGTCAGCGATGTTCACGGCAGAGCGGACGCGCTACGCCGGGCCAGCGACGGCGCTGACGCGCTGATCTGCCTCGGGGATCTGCTCCTGTTTCTGGACTACGCCGACCATTCGCGCGGAATATTTGCCGATCTGTTCGGTGCCGAAGCAGCGCGCGAGTTCATCGCCCTGCGTACCGCGCAGCAGTTCGACGCGGCGAGAGAGTACTCGGCAAAGCTATGGGCGTCGCTGCCTGGCGAACCCGCCGCGACCATCAACGCGGCCGTTTCCGCGCAGTACGCCGAGCTCTTCGGGGCAATGCCAACGCCCGCGTACCTGACGTACGGCAACGTCGACATCCCACGCCTGTGGCCGCAGCACCTGAGGGAAGGCCACCGCGTGCTCGACGGCGACACGGCTGAGATCGGCGGGCTCAGCTTCGGATTCGTCGGCGGCGGCCTCCGTTCGGTCTACCGGACCCCGAATGAGCTCGATGACGACGTATTCGCCGCCAAGGTCGACGCGGTCGGAGCGGTCGACGTGCTGTGCGCGCACATCCCGCCGGAGGTACCGGAGTTGCTGTTCGACACGGTGGCCCAGCGCATGGAACGCGGCAGTCAGGCGTTGCTCGATGCCGTGCACCGGACCCAGCCGAAGTACTTGCTGTTCGGCCACGTTCACCAGCCGCTCGTCGACAGGCTGACGATCGGCAGCACGCAGTGCGTGAACGTCGGTCACTTCAGGGCGCGCGGCACGCCGTACGTGCTCGAGTGGTAGCAGCGGAACATCAAGTTCGGCCTGGCGGCGGGGTACGCTCCGAGCATGGCCGACAAGACGAGCTCGACCATGACGATCGAAGCGCCACGGTCGGTCATCATGGCGGTAATCGCGGACTTCGCTGCGTATCCGAAATGGGCTACCGGCGTCCGCGCAGCCGAGGTCCTGAAGTCCGGTCCTGACGGCTTGGCGGATCGCGTCAGGTTCACGCTGGACGCCGGCGTGATCAAGGACAGCTACGTGCTCGCATACTCCTGGCAGGGCGACGAGGGCGTCCGCTGGGAGCTGGCCGAACGCGGTGCGGCGATATCGGAAATGTCCGGCGGCTACCGGCTGGAACATGCGGGTGACGCGACTAAGGTGACGTACGAGCTCGCTGTCGGCATTGCGATTCCGATGATCGGGATGCTTAAGCGGCGAGCGGAGAAGACGATCATCGACACGGCCCTGAGGGGCCTGCGGACCCGGGTGCAGTTGATCGGCGGCGAGAGTGGTGAGAGCAGATGACGGAGCCGTCGGGCGGCAAGCGGCCGGTGAACGGACAGCAGCGCGACAAGGGCACCTCGGCCGACTCGTGGGAGCAGCGAGCTGCCGACGCGGCCAGTGAGATTCAGCGGTGGCTGATCAAGACCAGTGCGCGGAACATGCGCGACGAGCTCGGCGGTCAGGTCAAGAAGGCGCTCCGCGGGCCGGAGCGCAAGACAGGTGACAGCTGGGCGACGGCCACGACCGAACCGCCGAATGCGGCCGACGAGGCCCCGGAGTGCGCATGGTGCCCCGTGTGCCGGGCGGCGAGGCGGATCGCGCAGGCGAGGTCTGGCGCTGAGGCGCGCAGTGGCGGGCCGCGGATCACTGACGCCGCGGACGTGATGGCCGGAGCCATGCGGGATGCTCTCGCTGGCATTGACTCGATCCTGTCGTACCGGCCGACCGGTACCGCTCCGTCAGCTCCGCCTGAGCCCAAGCAGCCTGGGCAGCCATGGGCGCAGGCAACTGAGAACGAGAGCGCAGACGACTCGACCGAGAGAGCCTAACCATGAGCCTGGCTATTGGTGTCGACGTCGGCGGCACCAAGATCGCCGCTGGGGTGGTCGATGAAAAGGGCGGCATCATCGAGATGGTGAAGCGGCCTACGCCAGCTGCAAACGCCACGAAGACCATCGAGATGATCGCCGACGCGGTGAAGGAGCTGCTCGCCAGGCACGAGATCGAGGCTGTCGGCATCGGAGCGGCGGGCTTTATCGAGGAGAGCCGTTCGTCGGTCGTGTTCGCGCCGAACCTCGCCTGGCGCAATGAGCCAGTCGCGAGGCAAGTCGAGGACCGCACGGGCCGGCCAGTGGTCGTAGAGAACGACGCGAACGCAGCAGCATGGGCCGAGGCCAAGCTCGGCGCCGGGCGAGGCCACGAGCACGTGATGATGATCACAATCGGCACCGGCATCGGAGCTGGCCTTGTGCTTGACGGCGAGCTCTACCGCGGCCGCTTCGGCATGGCAGGCGAGCCCGGGCACTACCGAGTTGTGCCTGACGGCCGGCTGTGCGGTTGCGGCAACCGAGGCTGCTGGGAACAGTACGCGAGCGGCAGCGCACTGGTTGCTGAGGCCCGCGACTTCGCCAGGCGGTCGCCTGGTGCGGCGGTCAGGCTGCTTCAGCTGTCAGACGGAACGGCAGAAGGCATCACTGGCCCCACTGTCACTACCGCCGCCCGTGAGGGTGATGCGGCGGCGCTGCGCTGCTTCGACATCATCGGACGCTGGCTGGGGGAGGGGCTCGCCGATCTGGCCGCGATCCTCGACCCGGGCTGCTTCGTACTCGGCGGTGGCGTGTCGGAGGCTGGCGACCTGCTGCTCAGCCAGACCAGGGCTGCGTTCGAAAATGGCCTCACCGGCCGCAAGTACCGGCCGCACGCCGCCATCGTGCTTGCCGAGCTTGGCCCGGAGGCCGGAATGATCGGCGCGGCAGACCTGGCAAGGCACCGCTAGCGCAGCGCAGGCTCAGACCACGGCCCCTTGGTCTGGTCCGTCGCGGCGCGACGGGCCGTCCCCTAGCCGCGAGACGAGCACCACGAAACCGGCGATGAACGCGATGATCGCGCCGAGTTCCGCCCAGCCCGGTATCTGCCACCCGAGCGTCGTCGCGATGAACAGGTACCCGGGTCCGCCGAACAGCGCGGTCCACGCACCCCTGGCGACGGAGTCCAGCTTGGGCTGCGGCGGCGTATGAGGCGGGACATAGCGCTCGTCTGCGTTCTCGTCCAGCTCCTGCCAGTCAGACAGGTCAAGATCGGGGCTGGTCGGCTCGTCGGCGGTGTCGCCAGCGGGCGCGACGCTCTCGGCCGGGCCAGTCACAGGGCCGAAAACCCAGCCAGGGGCCAGTCCGCTCAACGGCGGGAAGCTCCGCAGGCGAGGAAGGTCAGGCAGGTCAGCCGGTCCCGGCCGCCTTCTGACCGCGCCAGGAGCCTGCTCGTCGGCAGAGACGGGGAACCGCATCGACCTGGCCGGCCTGATGACGCGGCCGCCGGTGGCTGGTGTTCGCGCGCTGCGGCCGGAATCGGCGGGCCGGCCTGGGCCAGGTGGCGAGTCCGGTTCAGCGGCCGGGTCCATATCTTTGCCCGCGGCCGGCTCGTTGCCTACTTCCTTGCGGTCGGCGGGCTGCTGATCCGAGGCGTCAGTATCCCGGCGCGCGTGCGCCGCCGGGCGCAGGTTCTCGCGCTCCGGCCACGGCGGGTTCGCCGGGTCTACGGGCGACGGCAGCTCGAGCCGCGCGACCAGATCACGCCAGGCGGCCTGGTCGCCGCTGCGATCCCTATCCGCGTCGCGCCCCACACTGCCCCCCGTGTCGTCCCGTGACGCCTGTGCCGTCTATGCCCATCACATCCATCCTGTCATTCCTTTCCCGCATGGCTGTGAGAACGAACGAAATCCAGGCTTCCGGCAAAGATGGCCGGTGCGTCATTATCCATGGTCGCAACGTGATAGCTGTCCGGCAGCTCCCTGACCTCGAGACTCGACGCCGGCAGATGCTTGCGAAGGACCTCCAGGCTGGCCGGCCCCACGACATGGTCTTCGGTGCTCTTGAAGACCAGCGTTGGTGCGGTGACCTTGGCCAGATCCCGTTGGGTTACCTTCCACAGGCCGGGCAGCGTCGCGGCCGCCTTGGTCGGCGTGCGGTCGTAGGCGAGCTCGGTCACGCCTTCCTTCTTGATGTCGCTGCCCACGCCCTTGAGCGACGGAATGAGCATCTTGAGCACCGGGGCGAGCAGGAAGAGCTTGGTGTCCGCGGTTACCGACGGGTTGACCAGAACAAGTCCGCGGACCACGTCATCGTGCAGTTCGGCTAGCCGCAGGGCAAGGCATGCCCCCATGGACAGCCCCATCAAGAAGATGTCATCCGTGGTCGCCCTGAGTTCTCCGAACTCCCTGTCGACCTCTGCGTACCAGTCCTCCCACCGGGTGCGGTTCATGTCCTGCCAGGTCGTGCCGTGACCTGGCAGCCTGGGCAGTCTTACCGTCAGGCCCTCGGCCGCGAGGTAGTCCGCCCAGGGGCGGAGCGAGCCAGGGCTGCCGGTGAACCCGTGGCAGAGCAGGACGCCGGTCGGGCCGCCTGGATTGCGGTAGGGCTCAGCGCCTGGAAGTACTGACATGGCTGCGTCCTCTCGGGGTGCTGCTTGCTCTGTGTATGCCCGAATCGTTGCATGTCGCATCATGTTTCACAGCCGGCGGCCTGTATTGATGATTGCGCGGGAGGAGCGGTTCGCGCGGCGTGCTCGGCATGGAATCATGTGACGCATGTTCTATTGGGTGGTCAAGGCGCTGCTCGCCCCGATCCTGAAGCTGTTCCGGCCGTGGGCCGAGGGCACCGAGTACGTGCCGAGAACCGGGCCGGCGATCCTGGCCAGCAACCATTTGTCGTTCTCGGACCACTTCTTTGCCCCGTTGCCGTTGCCTCGCAAGGTGGTTTTCCTCGCGAAATCGGAATACTTCACCGGGCGCGGAATCAAGGGATTGTTCAGCCGGGCCTTCTTCAGCGGCATCGGTCAGATTCCGGTCGACCGCTCAGGCGGCCAGGCAAGCGAGCGCGCCCTCGCGACTGGGTTGCGCGTGCTGGCGAGCGGTCAGCTGCTGGGCATCTATCCGGAAGGCACCAGGACGCCGGACGGCCGCCTGTTCCGCGGCAAGACCGGCGTGGCAAGGCTGGCCCTCGAGGCGCGTGTGCCCGTCATCCCGTGCGCCATGATCGGGGGCTTTGAGTTCCAGCCGCCAGGGAAGATCGCGCCGCAGTTCAAGATCCGCCCCGGCGTGAAGTTCGGCAAGCCGCTCGATTTCGCCCGCTATTACGGCCTGGAGAGCGACGGCCTCGTCCTCAGGGCCGTCACAGACGAGATCATCTACGAGATCATGAAGCTTTCCGGCCAGGAGTACGTCGACGAGTACGCCGCCGCGCACAAGGCCAAGAAGCACGCAGAAAAGCGCGCGCACAAGCACGACGCCGGAGCCAAGAGCTCGGCAGGGTCGGATGCCTCGGGGGCGGATGCGTCGAGCCAGGACGCCGCCGGTGCCGCTGCGGTCGCCGCGTCCGGCATCGCGGGGACGGTGCCGATCCCCGGCGTCGTGAACGGAGCGGCCGTGGCCGGTGCGGACAGCGAGGCTGCCGGTTCCGCCGCGGACGCCGGTGCCGAAAGTGTCGCTGCGAAGCCCGACGACGCGGCAGCCGCCGCGAAAGCCGGCGATACCACCGACTAAACCCACCCCCGCCTCTATCCGCGCCCCCCGGCAACAGCAACCGGCCGATCCGCGTATGAATGGGTCAGCCATCACCACAATTCGCAATGAATGTCACGTCCATACACGCTGAGCTGGACCATTTGGCGCGCGGAATCGGTCGAATAGGGCGTAAAGGTGCGCGGGTGCTTCACCGATCCGGCGAAATGTCGGTGGCGGGTGCCACAGTGCCGCCATGACACGTGAGTTAGAGCTCAGGCAACTCGTCAGGCAACAAAACTCCGTCTTCACGCGACGGCAGGCAGTTATGGCGGGAGTGCATCCGAATGTGCTGCACCGGCGCGCACGGCCGGGCGGGCCGTGGCGGGAGATCTTGCCCGGCGTCTATCTGGCGGTAACCGGCACGCCCACCCGAGATCAGCGGGATACAGCAGCGGCGCTCTACGGCGGAGCAGGCAGCGTCCTGACCGGCCCGGCGGCTTTAGCCCGGCATGGGATGCGCGCCCCGTCGCAGTTCATCGATGTGCTGATTCCGGCGAACAGGCATCGTCAGAGTGCGGGCTTTGCCGTCGTCCGCCGGACCACGCGGCTGCCGCCCGACGTGTGGTGCAGCGGGCCAGTGCGGTACGCGCTTCCGGCCAGGGCCGTTGCCGATGCTGTCCGCGCAGAGCGGGATCTGGCGGACGTGCGCGCGATAGTTGCCGCGGCCGTGCAGAGCAGGCGATGCACAGTCGAGCACCTCCAGCAGGAGCTGAGGAATGGGCCGGTCCGGGGGTCGGCCCTGTTCAGGGCGGCGCTGGCTGAGGTCGCCGAGGGCGCGCGGTCCGGCCCAGAAGGGGAGTTGCTCGCGCTGATCAAGCGAGGAAAGCTGCCGCCGCCCCACCTGAATGCCCGGCTCTGCATCGGCGACGAGTTCATCGCGCAGCCTGATGCGTGGTGGCCAGACTTCGGCGTTGTCGTCGAGGTTGATTCAAAAGAATGGCACCTGAGCCCTGATGGCTGGGAGCGGACCATGCGCAGGCATGCCCGCATGACGGCGCTCGGGCTGCTCGTACTGCACTTCACGCCCCGCCAGATTCGCGAGGAACCGGATCAGGTGCTCGCCACCATCAAGGCGGCGCTGGAGAGCCGGACGCGCCACGTGCGGCAGACGATTAGGACGGTTCCCGCGGCCTGATTATCAAGGAATCTTGATTAAGGAATCTTGAGCAAGGTATCTTGAGCATCATGCACGGCGAGGAGAGCAGCCCAGAGAACAAGGCTCGCGCGATGAAGTTGCGCGCGCTGGCACATCCGCTGCGCTGGAAGCTGATCGATCTGGTGGGGACTGAAGGCTCGGCAACCGCGACGCGATGTGCGGAGGCAGTGGGAGAGAGCGTCGCCAGCTGCGCCTATCACCTCGGGATCCTGGCCAAGTACGGCTACATCGAGCTTGTTCCCGACCAGGCTGGACGGGAAAAGCCGTGGCGTCTTGCGAGCTACAAGCAGGACCTGTCGGCCGAGGGGCTCGGCGCCGAGGGGGGGCTCGCCGAGCTGGCGGCAACCGAGGCATTCCTTGACCACGAGTTCGCGCGCACCAGGGAGCGGCTGCGTGGCCGGCGCCTTGAGCCCGCGGAGTGGCGGGAGCCCAGCCGGTTGCTCGGATCCTCGATGTGGATGACCGCCGACGAATACACCCAGCTCAGCCGCGAGTTGATGGAGATTGCCGTGCGGTATGCCGACCGGAACGAAAACCCAGCCAGCCGCCCGCCAGGCGCGCGGTTTGCCAGGGTGTTCATCAGCACCTCGGTCTTGCCCGAACCCAGCGGCGCGCGGCAGCAGGAGGACTGACGATGCGAGGCGCGTTCGCTGACCGCAGGTTCCGCCGGCTTCTCATCGGCAACTCGCTGTCGACTTTCGGCGACACGGCGCTCTATCTGACGCTCGGAATCTGGGCGAAGTCCCTCACGCACAGCAACGCCGCGGCGGGCAGTGTGTTCCTTGCCCTCGGAATCCCGGCGCTGTTCGGGCCGCTGACCGGCCATCTGGCTGACCGGTTGCCTCGGCGCCCGCTGCTGATCGGCGCCAACGCGGTTACCGCGGCAATCGTGCTCTCGTTGCTGGCCGTGCACTCGCGTGATCAGCTGTGGATCATCTACCTGGTCGCGTTCTGCTACGGGATCTCGTTCAGCGTCCTCGGGAGCGCCGGGGCGGGGTTGCGCAAGGACATGCTGGCCGGCGAGCATCTAGCCGCCGCTAACGCGGCACTCCAGTCGATCGGCCAGGGCATGCGGATCGTCGCGCCGCTAGCTGGCGCGGGCCTGTTCATCGCGTTCGGCGGCGGCGCCGTTGCGGTACTCGACGTGGCCACGTTCGCGATCGCCATCGCGGCCCTGGCCTCGATCAAGGTCACCGAGTCGCCACGCGCGAGCCTGTCCGCCGGGGCCGTTAAGGCGCCGTTCCGGCGCGAGGTGGCGGCCGGGTTCCGTCACCTGCGGTCGGTGCCGTTGCTGCTGCAGATCACCACAGTGACCGCGATCGCGTTCAGCGTTATCGGGCTGAACGAGACGATCATCTTCGCGGTCATCTCGGAGGGACTGCACCAGCCGCCTTCTTTCTTCGGCGTCTACGGCGCCGTCCAGGGTGCTGGCGCGATCGTGGGCGGCATTCCGCTTGCGATGCTGGTCAGGCGGATTGGGTCTGCCCGGGTTGTCGGGTTCTCGCTGGCTGCGTTCAGCCTGGCTTCGGCGGCTTGCATCACCAGCTCGCTGTGGCTCATCCTGGCTGCCGCCGTTGGCGATGGGATCGGACTGGTATGGCTGGTAGCCGCGGCGACGACGGCCACACAGCGCTACACGCCGCCTTCATTGCAGGGAAGGGTCAACGCCGCGTTCATGATGCTGATCCTGACGCCGCAGACTGTGTCCATTGCCGTCGGCGCTGCCCTGATTTCCTTCGTCGACTACCGGCTGATGCTGGCGATCGTCGCGGTGTCAATCGCCGCGTGCGCTCTCGTGCTGCTGATCCGGCCGGCGCCCGATCCCGCCGACGAGGCTCTCGAGCCGGCCGGCGAGGCAGCCGGCCCTGGTGAACCGGCGGAGGCGCCAGCCTGATCGGCGATTGAGGAACGGGCTGATGCCGGGTAGAACTCCTAGCCCGCGTGGCCGGCCCAGCCCTTCGAACGCCGGACAGCCTCGCGCCAGAGCTTGTGCGCAGAGTCGTCGCGTCGACCAGGCTCGAACCGCCGGTCGAGCCGCCAGGTCGCGGCTAGTTCCTCGCGCGAGGACCACACCCCGGTTGCCAGGCCGGCCAGAAAGGCGGCGCCGATCGCGGTGGTCTCGGCTACCACCGGCCGCTCGACTGGCTGCTGAAGCTGATCGGCCTGGATCTGCATGAGCAGGTTGTTCGCCGCGGCCCCGCCGTCAACGCGCAGCGCAGCGGCTGGTGACGCGGAAGAGGACGCGGCATTGGCGTCAATCGCAGTGTCAGCCGCCATAGCGTCGACCACATCGCGCACTTCGAACGCGATCGCCTCGAGCGTCGCGCGGACCAGGTGGGCGCGGGTAACGCCCCTGGTCAGGCCGAGAATCGCGCCGCGGGCGTCGGGATCCCAGTCCGGCGCGCCAAGCCCCGTGAGGGCCGGCACGAACACGACGCCTCCCGAATCTTCCACCGAGCGCGCGAGCTTCTCGCTGTCGGACGCACGAGAGAGCAGGCCGAGCCCGTCCCGCAGCCACTGGATCGCGGCGCCTGTGACGAACACCGAGCCTTCGAGCGCATACGTCAGCTTCCCGCTGTCGTCCATCCACGCGACGGTCGACACCAGCCCAGACCCGGACCGCACAATCTGCGAGCCAGTGTTGGCCAGCACGAACGACCCGGTTCCGTAGGTGCATTTCGACGCGCCAGGTACATAGCAGGCCTGGCCGAACAAGGCCGCCTGCTGGTCGCCGGCCACTCCGGCTATCGGCACCGACAAGCCGAGGAACGAGTCAGGATCGGTGAGCCCGATCTCGCCGGTGGAGGCTGTCACCTCGGGCAGCGCGTGCGGCGGAACGCCGAACAGGTCGCACAGCTCGGCCGACCACTGTCCGGCGGTGATGTCGAACAGAAGCGTGCGACTGGCGTTGGAGGCATCGGTGACGTGGCGTCGCCCGCCGGTAAGGCGCGCGATCAGGTAGGAATCGACGGTGCCGACCGCGAGCGAGCGGTCGGTCACGCCGGCCCAGAGGTCGGGTGCGTGCCGCGCGAGCCAGGTGAGCTTCGTTGCAGTGAAGTAAGGGTCGATCCGAAGGCCGGTCAGCTCGGTCACGCGGTCCTCGTGGCCCGCGTCGCGCAACTCGGCGCAGATGCTGGCGGTGCGGCGGTCCTGCCAGACGATCGCGCGGTGCGGGGCGGTCAAGGTCGAGGCGTCCCATACCACCGCGGTCTCGCGCTGGTTGGTGATACCGATGCAGCTCACCGAGCCGGGGCCAACGGCGCCGATCGCTTCGGCGCACGCCGAAAGCGTCGCTTGCCAGATCTCCTCTGGCATCTGCTCGACCCAGCCTGGCTGCGGGAAATACTGACTGAACTCCGCGTAACCACGGCTGGCAACGCTGCCATCCGGCGACACGATGAGGGCTGTGACGCCAGTCGTGCCGGCGTCGATCGCGAGGACGCTCATGGGGACTAGTGTGGCGTCCTGGCATGCAAGCGTGCGAGCACTGGAGGAACCAGATGCGCGTCGGAGTTCTGACCGGAGGCGGCGACTGCCCGGGCCTGAACGCGGTCATCCGTGCGATCGTGCGGACTGGCACGTTCGATCACGACGCGGAGTTTGTGGGCTTTCGGGACGGCTGGCGCGGTCCGCTCTATGCGGACACGCAGCCGCTGGACGTGGCCGCGGTGCGCGGAATTCTGCCTCGCGGCGGAACGATACTTGGGTCGTCAAGAACCAACCCGCTGGCCGACGACACGACGCTCGATGGCAAAACCGGCCTGGAGCGGATCACCGAGAACCTCGCCGCGCTTGGCGTCGATGCCCTCATCGCTATTGGCGGCGAGGACACCCTCGGCGTGGCCGGCAAGCTGTTCGAGAGTGGCGTCAAGGTGGTGGGCGTTCCCAAGACGATCGACAACGACCTGGGCGCGACGGACTACACGTTCGGTTTCGACACCGCGGTGAACATCGCCATGGAGGCGATCGACCGCCTGCACACGACAGCGGAGAGCCACCACCGCGCGCTGATCGTTGAGGTGATGGGCCGCAACGCGGGCTGGATCGCGCTGCATGCAGGAGTAGCCGGCGGCGCGAACGTGATCCTGATCCCCGAGCAGCCTTTCGATATTGAGGAAGTCTGCCGCTATGTCGAGAAGCGCTTCGAGACGCGGTACGCGCCGATCGTGGTGGTCGCCGAGGGCTCGCATCCGAAGTCGCTCGACACGTCGGTGCTTGACGACTCGGTCGACGCGTTCGGGCACACCAGGTTCGGCGGGGTCGGGCAGCTGCTCGCCGACGAGATCCAGAAGCGAACGGGCAAGGAAGCCCGCGCGGCGGTCCTCGGGCACATTCAGCGGGGCGGCACGCCGACAGCCTTCGACCGCGTTCTTGCGACCCGGTTTGGCGTCCATGCGATCCGCGCCGTGGCCGATGGCGCGTTCGGCATGATGGTGGCGCTGCGCGGCACCGACATCGTCAGGGTTCCGATCGCGGACGCGGTCAGCCAGCTCAAGCTGGTGCCGCCGGAGCGTTACTCCGAAGCCGAGGTTTTCTTCGGCTGAGGCGCAGCCCGGCACCCGCAGAGACTCGCCCTACGCCTGCCTAGCGCGGAACGCGGCTGCTTTGACCCGGTTCTGGCATGCCGTCGAGCAGAACCGCCTGGTGCCGTTTCTCGATGTGTCGACATAGACACGGTCGCACCGCTCGGCGGTGCATACGCCGAGCCGGCCGTAGAGATCGCTGCCCAGGACCACGGCCAAGCCGGTAGCGCACCCGGCTGCCCAGCCGGTGACGAGCGAGTCGCTGGCGCCGTGGAAGTGCAGATGCCAGGGCTCACCGTCATGCCTGTCCAGTTGCGGCCGCGCGCCCGTCATCGACAGCAGGGCGTTCACCTCGCGCGCGGCGTCATCGATCCTGTCGCCGGCGACGGCCTCGAAGACGGAGCGGAGCGCGGCCGCTACCATGCCGAACTCGACGGCCTGGTCCGTGCTTACCTCGCGCGGCGGAAGCCGCCCGGCCTGCAGCGCCGCTGCGACGGCGATCGGAAGGTCGCCAGAGGTCGGCGGCACGTACGGGCGGCCGTGTGCCTCGCCAGGCGTGAGCACGTTAACCAAGCGCACTGCGACGGCTACGACCGCGTCCATGTGACTGCTGAAGTTCACTTGACCAGTGACGTCCTCGCTCGTAGGTTGATGACTGATGAAAGGATAGTAGCCAGTCACGCATGGAGGGTCGAACTCATGACGGCACACCTCACCCGGGCGGCGGCCAGCACCTGGATCGATCGCTGGGACGCGCAGCAGCAGGGCTTCCTCCCTGAGCGGGAAGAGCGATTTACCGCCCTCATCGACGCCGTCGAGGAATGCGCTGGCCGGCCCGATCCGCTGGTCCTTGACCTGGGATGCGGCCCAGGCTCGCTCGCGACCAGGTTGCTCAAGCGGATCCCGTCGGCAACAGTCGTCGCGATCGACGCTGATCCGCTGCTGCTGGCGCTTGGCCAGACCGCGCGGAGCGACCATGCTGACGGCGTGAGGTTCGCCGACGTCGATCTGCGTCAACCCGGCTGGACAGGCGCGCTAGCACTTGACCGTCACGCGGACGCTGCGGTCAGCACCACTGCATTGCACTGGCTGCCGCCGGAGGCCCTGGCGGCGATGTACGCGGAACTGGCGACCGTGCTCCGGCCAGGCGGATTGCTGCTGAATGGTGACCACCTGGCCGAGGATGGAGCTGCGGCTCCGACGCTGGCCAGGCTCGGCCGCGCGCTGAACGAGCGCGAGCTGCAGCGCAAGCTCGATTCCCGCGGCCGGCCAGCCGAACGTGCGGGCGTCGCTCAAGCCGACGAGGAACCGGAAACGTGGCAGGGCTGGTGGGACGCGGTGACCCATGATCCGGCATTTGCCGATCTGGCAGCCGAGCGTCGCCGGCGTTCCCAGGATTACGAGCACCACGGATCGCCGTCCGGGCGGCTGGACGTCCACGTCGAGGCGCTGCGTGCGGCCGGGTTTGCCGAGATCGGTACGATCTGGCAGCACGGCGAGGATCGCATCCTCTGTGCCGTGATCGGCTCCTGACGGCGACAGACGATTGCCCGGCGGACGCACAGCCTCTTGCCAGATACATAAGTACGTTATATAAATAGAGCATGGATCTCAGCCAGCCAGCCAACGGCATCATCGAGCTGGTGTCGCTCGTCATCCGCGGTGTTTCTGACAACCGCGACCTAAGCCTGACCGCAGTGGCTGCGCTGGGCTCCCTGGACCGCCGCGGCCCGCAGCGGATCACGACCATGGCAGCGGCCGAAGGCGTGTCGCAGCCGTCCATGACTCAGCTCGTGCAGCGGCTCGAGCAGCGCGGTCTGGTCGTGCGCTCCTCTGACCCTTCAGACGGAAGGGTCGCGCTCGTCGGCCTGACCGACGAGGGCAGGGCGGCGCTTGCCGCCCGCCGCCAGCGCAACGCCGGACGGGTCGCTGAACTGCTGGCCGACCTGCCTGATGACGACGTCCGGGCGCTGTCTGACGCTCTGGACGCCGTGCTCCCCAGGATGCGCGAGCGGGTCGGCGACACCAAGGTTGTGAGCGGCGCCGCCAGGTAGCGCGCTCTGCTGAATTCGCCGGTAAGGCCGTTCTGCGCCGTTGCCCCGTGCGGCGTAACCCGGCGCCTCAACGTAAGGAGATCTGATGAGCGCGTCCGTTGCCGAGGCCAGAGCCGGCCAGGCGTCGGGCCCTACGGGCCGGCTGCTGGCCTCGGGCATGAACCACCCGCGCGGCGGGCAGGGCCACGGCCCGGCCGCGAATCCGTTCCGCCAGCCCCGGGCGGTATGGGCGGTCGCATTCGCCTGTGTCGTCTCGTTCATGGGTATCGGCCTGGTGGATCCGATCCTGCCGTCCCTTGCGGGCAAGCTGCACGCGACTCCTGCTCAGGTGGAACTGCTCTTTACCAGTTACCTTGTCGTCACGGCGGTCGCGATGCTCGTGACCGGCTGGGTCAGCAGCCGGATCGGCGCGAAGCGCACCCTGGTGGCAGGCCTGGTGCTGATCGTGGTCTTCAGCGCTCTGGCGGGAAGCTCGGGAACCATCGCGCAGATAGTCGGCTTCCGGGCCGGGTGGGGCCTGGGCAATGCGCTGTTCATTGCGACCAGCCTCGCCGTGATCGTCGGATCGGCGAGCGGCGGCTTCGCCGGCGCGATCGTCCTGTACGAGACCGCGCTCGGCATCGGCATCGCCTCTGGCCCGCTGGTGGGCTCCCTGCTCGGCGGCGTCAGCTGGCGCGGTCCGTTCTTCGGCGTCACGACCCTGATGGCGATCGCACTGATCGCCACGCTGGTGCTGGTGAAGAAGACACCTGCACCGGCACGCAAACTCTCGCTCACGGCGCCGATCCGCGCACTCAAGCACCGGGGTCTGCTCACGATGGGGCTCACGGCGCTGCTGTACAACTGGGCATTCTTCACCGTGCTGGGCTTCGCGCCTTTCCCGATGCACCTGGACACTCATCAGCTCGGCATCGCCTTCACGGGCTGGGGCGTGCTCGTCGCGATCTTTGCCGTCTTCGCTGCCCCGAGGCTGCAGGCCAGGTTCGGCATCGCGCCGACCTTGTACGTCAACCTGATCTTGTTCGCGGCCGACGTCACCGTCATCGGCGTGTTCGCCCGCAATCAGGCGGTCCTGATCGGCGCGGTCGTCGCTACGGGGATCTTCATCGGCGTCAACAACACGATCACCACCCAGGCGGTCATGACGGTTGCACCCGTCGAGCGCAGCGTCGCATCTGCGGCTTACGGCTTCGTCCGGTTCATCGGCGGCGGCCTCGCGCCGTTCTTCGCCGGCAAGATGGCTGAACGGTGGGGCGTGCACGTGCCGTTCTACATCGGCGCCATCAGCGTCGTGCTCGCGATCGCGGTCCTGTCGACGGGGCACCGCCTGCTCAGGGTCGCTGAGCAGAATCAGGCCGCGGAATTCGCCGGGGCCGCGCAGGATCGCGACGCGGAAGAAGCCGAGGCCCAGGCCGAGGAACTCGGTTCAGCCACCTGATCGTCGCCGCTCGGCACCGGTCAGGCATCGTTCAGTGCTGCCTTTCCGCTTCTAGCCAGCGGCTGACCTGCCTGACGATGGCGTCGATCGTGATTGAGTCGGCGGCTCCGATCATGGTTCCGAACCTGCGGACCGAAATCGACCTGACCGCCTCACACATTGCCCAGCTAGGACGTGTCAAGCCGCCGTCATCTGTCACCGCCACGTGGTGCGGCAGATGGCGGTCGCGGCTCGTCAGCGGGACGACGATGCAATGGCCGATCGGCAGTTTGTTGAAGCGATCGGACGACACGACAATGCACGGCCGCGTCCCGGCTTGCTCGTTCGCCAGTGTCGGGTCTAGCGTCACCGCCCAGATCTGGCCGCGCCTGGCCCTCACCTGTTGTAATCCGGCCATTCTTGCGCGGCGTCGCCAAGCTCGGCGGTGACCGAGTCCCAAGCCTCAAGATCGTTGACGTATTCTGCCCAGCCCTGCGGGTCCTCGCGCTTGAGACGCTCGTAAGAGGCTTCGATGACCGCCCACTCCTGCCGCGCCTGAAGTTCACTGCAGACGTCTCTGAGCAGAGCCGCCATCGTGATCCCTCGCGCCTTGGCAACAGAGGCCAGGCAGTCACGAACTGCCGTGTCGACCTTGATCGTCGTGACGGTCATACCAAAAGCATACCGCTAGGTATACCCCGACCGCATACCCGTGGTTATGCAAGCGCGGCGCTTGGGACCAGCCGGAACGGATCAATCAGCCCAGACTCGGACGCCATGTACAAGTCGAACTCCTCGATGCGCCACCCGGACCGCAGCAGCAACCTCGTTGCCCGGTGCGGCGCGGGAAGGCAGACCCTCGCTTGTCCGTCGGCCGGACTGAGCCGGGACAGCACGGCGAGGACAGCATTGCCTGCCCCGTCGCTGTCGAGCGCCGGGCTCGCGGCAAGGTGGCAGATTCCGTACTCGTGCCCGGCTCCGCCCGTTGATCCCGCCGCGGCGGAGGTGCCGTCCGTGCTTGCGACCACAGATGAGCCGGCCGGCCATCCTGACCACAGCCGGTGCTCGGACGTGCGGTCGACCCCGGTCCAGTCGCGCTCGAGTTCAGCCACTTCCTCGGGTTGCGCTGAGGCGACCGTCCACCCCGGTGGCGTCGTAAGAGTCCGCACATCGCCGCGGAGGTAGAGCAGTGGCCACCAGGCGTCCACGCCGAAGCTCGTATAGAGCGGGAGAGCGTTCGCGTGCAGGCTGCTGAACGTCATCCGGCGCTGGCTGCCGCTCCACAGCTCGGCGAGAATCGCCCGGCCGGTGCCGGTACCGTGCGCAGCGGGATCGACGAACAGGTCAGTGAGCATGCAGATCGCCTGGGAACCGGTGCCGATCTCGATTGTCGCGCCGAAGCCGGTCACCAGCCCGCCGCGATCGGCAACCAGGAGCCTGCCGTGATCCATGAGATGGCGCAGGTAGCTCGGGTAAACCCGATCCCAGTCCTCGTCCTGCCCGGTCGCCTTAGCGATGCCGATGATGGCTGGCAGATCGTCCGGCCCGGCCGGTCGGACACCGATCCCGGCTGAATCGCTGGCAGTCACCTCGCCACCTTGTCATACGCAGGTGGCTGGCAACGCATGGCGTCATCGCGGCGAAGACCTGTCAGACTTTAGATATGACTGCCGTGCCAGCCCCCTCGCACACCAGTCACGCACAGGCCGGCCTGCACGAGCCGTGCGTGCTCCTCAAGCTCGGCGAGATCGTTCTCAAGGGCAAGAACCGTCAGCAGTTCGAGAAGTTGCTGCAGAACAACATCAGGATGGCGGCTGCCGACCTGGGTGTCGGCATCACGCTCTGGCAGCGTGACGGGGTCATCGTGCTCAATCCCGGTCCAGCCGGGAGCCCTGATCCGACGCCGGACAGCGGATCGGCCGATGGCCACGCCGAAGCCGCGGACCGTCGCGAGGCCGCGCAAGTAGCGGCCGACAAGATCGCCGAGCGGATGCTGAACGTGATGGGCGTAGTCCGGGTCTGCCGCGCCGTCCGCGTCACCAAGGAGGCGGCGGCGGCCGTCGAAACCGCGGCCGAACTGGCCGGCGGCCGGCCTGGCACGTTCGCGGTCCGCGCCAGGCGGCGTGACAAGCGTTTCCCCGTTACCTCCGCCGAGCTGGCGATCGTGATCGGCAGCCGGATCCAGAGCCAGTACGGCAACCCGGTCAACTTGCGGAACCCGGACTTCACGATCCATGTCGAGGTCGACCAGTCCGAGATCTTCGTGTACACGGACGGCCTCACTGGCCAGGGCGGCCTGCCGGTCGGGATGAGCGGGCGAGGGCTGGTACTGCTGTCCGGCGGGATCGACTCGCCGGTGGCGGCGTACCGGATGATGCGCCGAGGGCTTTATTGCAGCTTCCTGCACTTCTCTGGCATGCCGCTGACCGGTCCTGAGTCCGTCTACAAGGCATACGGCCTGGTCCGGCAGCTCGACCAGTTCCAGCGCGGTTCGCGTCTGTTCGTGGTGCCGTTCGGCCGGGCGCAGCAGCAGCTTGCCAGCTCCGGTTCTGGCAGGCTGCAGATAGTCGCGCAGCGCCGGCTGATGCTGAAGACGGCGCAGGCCATGGCCCGGCGGGTGCGCGCCGATGCGCTCGTGACCGGTGACTCGCTAGGCCAGGTCGCGAGCCAGACGCTGGCCAACATCACCGCGCTCGATGAAGCCGTGCAGCTGCCGATCCTTCGGCCGCTGATCGGCCTCGACAAGACCGAGATCATGGCGCAGGCGCGCCGGATCAGCACGCTCGCGCTGTCCCAGCTGCCCGATGAGGACTGCTGCTCGCTGCTGCTACCGCGACAGGTCGAGACCCGGGCCAGGGTTGCCGACCTGCACAAGATCGAGGCCAGGGTGGATGTCGACGAGCTGGCCGACGAGCTGGCCGATTCGGCGCAGGAGTACCGCACCGGCTGACAAGGTCGTGCCGATCCAGATCAGACTGCGCCGATAGCAACCGCCTCTGGTGCCTGCACCAGCTCGCGACCCAGAAGCGGTGGCATCGCCCGCGCGACGCTGGCGAGTTCTGCGATGTCGCCGTCGGCGAGAGCCTGATCGCCGTCGCACAGCGCCTTGGCAGGCTCGGGGTGCACGTCGACGATCACGCCGTCGGCGCCGACCGCGATGGCGGCCCTGGTGAGCGGCAGGACCAGATCGCGGCGCCCGCCGGAGTGCGACGGGTCAACGATGACCGGCAGGTGAGACAGGCGCTGAGCGACGGGGACCGCGCTGATGTCCAGCGTGTTGCGGGTCGCTGTCTCAAACGTGCGGATGCCGCGCTCGCAGAGCACAATGTCGAGGTTCCCGCGCTGCGCGATGTACTCCGCAGCCATCAGCCATTCCTCAATCGTTGCGTTCATTCCGCGCTTCAGCATTACCGGCTTGCCTGCCGAGCCAACTGCCTGGAGCAGCGCGAAGTTCTGCATATTGCGCGTGCCGACCTGGAGCATGTCGGCGTGCTCGCACACGAGGTCCACGCTGGCCGGGTCGAGAACCTCGGTGACGACCGGCAGACCGACCTCCGTCCTGACCTCAGCGAGGATCTTGAGGCCCGCTGCGCCAAGTCCCTGGAACGCGTACGGCGAGGTGCGCGGCTTAAAGGCGCCGCCGCGGAGCAAGGAGGCACCGGCCTGTTTGGCCATCATCGCCGCAGCCAAGGTCTGCTCGGGGGTCTCGACGGTGCACGGCCCAGCTATCAATGTCATCGTCGACGGCCCGATCGGCACGCCGCCGACCCAGATGACGGATCGTTCCCTGTGGTGCTCCCTGCTGACCAGCTTGTACGGCACCGACACCCGGATAACGTCGCTGACGCCGCTGCGGCTGCGGAGGTTGAGCGCGCCGAAATGGTCGACGTCCCCGACTAGCCCGATGATCGTGCGGGACACCCCGCGGCTGACGAATGCCTCGCCGCCGGCCGACCTCACCAGATCCACTACCGAGTCGATATCTCCCTGGGTCACCTCGGGAGCCATCACAATCACCATCTCGTCCTCCTCGCCCTCATTAACCACAAAAAAGCCCCCGGCCATCCGGCCGAGGGCTTGGAGTTCACTCCGCGTTCCGCGCTAGCGCATCACCGAGCGGGCTTCCTCCCCGTGGCCGGGCGGAAACCATAGAAAAACTCATACACGTGATGCACGGGGGTAGCTTAGCGCACTCCAGGGAAACTCCGTTGGCCGGTCGCTGATCGCCACATCGCGGGCGAGTGACAAGATGGCTGGGCTGGTCAAAACCCGCCGCGGCCGAACAGTGGTCGGCCGCTCCAGCCGGAAGGGAACAGGTCAGCCGGTTATGAGGCAGCCGGGCGCCGAGGCGCGGGAGTTCCGCGCGGAGGCCGGAGGTGCCGGCATGCGGGGTATCAGCCCTGCGCTGGATGAGCCCTCCCCAGGCGGTGCCGGGGGATCGTCCCCTCAGGTCAACGCCCCCGGAGCTTTCCGCGAACGGTCCGCTGAGAGGCGCCCGACGCCGGATCGCGACGAGCGGCAGCTGCGCGGAGAACGGCTGCCGCCCGGCCAGTACGTGCAGTCGAACATGCCGGTTCTGCACTACGGGCCGGTACCCGATTGCAATCCCCAGGCATGGGACCTGCTCGTATACGGCGCGACACGAGCCGGGCGCGAGCGGCGCTGGACCTGGGACGGCTTCCGTGCGCTGCCTCGCACCGAGATCATCGCCGACTTCCATTGCGTCACGAAGTTCACCGTGCTCGGGGTTACCTGGCTCGGGGTGCCGGCGGCCGAGGTGCTTCGAGCCGTGCCGGCTTCGGAGCGGGCGACGCACGTGATGGTCTGGGCGGACTTCGGGTACGGGGCGAATCTTCCGCTCGACGTCTTCGGAGCGCCTGACACTCTGCTGGCTACCCACAGGGAAGGCAAGGAACTGTCTCCTGAGCAGGGCTACCCGGTCCGGCTGGTTGTGCCATCGCGCTATGGCTGGAAGAACGTCAAATGGGTGCGCGCGATCGAGTACATGATCGGCGACCGCCGCGGCTTCTGGGAGGAGCGCGGTTATCACAACAACGCCGACCCGTGGCGCGAGCAGCGCTACTCCTACCAGGAACATCCGGGCGAGGGTCCCGCGCTCTGAGGGCTTGCCGCTCGCGCGCTACATGCCCGCGAAGATCCCGATATTCAGGGTGATCACCGTGCCCTTGGGCTGGTCGCCGCTGGGGCTGTAGCTGCCCACCGTCCCGCCGGGCCCCGATTGGTTGACGGCGACGTGGAATCCCGCCTGGTGCAGCATGTTGATCGCGTCTCTCACCTGCAGGCCGGTGACGTCAGGAACGGGAACGAGCGGCGGTCCAGGCGAGTAGCGAACCGTCACCACCTCGCCGGGCGTGATCGGCGTGTTGGGCGGCGGATCCTGGCTGACGATCGTGTTCGCAGGTTCGCTGCCCTTCGGATTGGCGACCGCGTTGATGGTGTAGCCGCCTGCGGCCGCGGCCGCCTGAGCGTCCGCGACCTGCATGCCGACGAAAGTCGGCAGGCCAGGACCCTGGCTGATGATGAGCCGCACCGGCTTGGTTTGCGGAATCTTGGCGTAGGCCCGCGGGATCGTGCCGATCACGGCTCCGGGAGGCACGGAACTGGAAACCTCGGGCTTGTCCTCACCAATCCGCAGGTGGTGCTGCTGCAGATATGCCTTGGCGGCCGCTTCGGACTGACCGCTGACGTTGGGCACGACGCGATAGACGGGACCCAGCGACACGATCAGCGTGACGGTTGAGCCGCTCGGAACGCTCTGGCCATGACCAGGCGAGGCCTTAAAGATGTGGCCTTTCTGCATCGGGTTGTGCCTGGCCTGTCCGGCCTTGGCATGCAGGCCCTGGTTCTGCAGCACGTTCCTGGCCTGGACGAACGTCAGTCCGGTCAGCGATGGAACCTTCTGGTACCGGCCAGAACTGAACCACCAGGTCACCAGCCCGGCGACCAGGATCACAGCGAGGACGCCGGCGACATAGATCAGTCGCCCGCCGAAAAAGTACCTGCTCAGCCATGATTCACGCGGATGGCCTCCGCTGCGGCCTCCTGCGTACGGCGATCCGAGGTCAGCGGGCGGCAGGTCGTCGTACCCGATCTGGGTCGCGTCGGACACCACGAGCGTGTTATGGACCTGGGACGCTGATTCGCCCGGCGGGGTGGTAATCAGGTTGGCGTTCTGAGGGCTGAGCGAGGGAAGGGCCGACGCGCCGACTGCGCCCTGGCTGGCGTCCTTGCGGTGCGCTCCTGCAGGTCGCTGGGGCCCAGAGTGAAACTGCGGCCCGGAGTCCCAGTGCTCACCGGAGTCCCACTGCTCGCCGGAATTCCAGTGCTGGCCGCCGTAGCCGTCTGGCTCGTATACGTCGCCGGGCGGCGCCGGCGGCTGGCCGTAGGGGTTCTGGTCTCTCGGGTCCGCGTACGGATGGGAGATCGCGTCGGCTGGCGTTGGCAGGGCCGGGCCGTGACCGGCGGCGCTCGCATCCCTGATTTGCTCGATCGCGCGGAGGAACTGACCCGCGTTGGCAGGTCGGAGGTCAGGATCGCGGCTCGTTGCCATCGCCACCAGAGCGTCGACCGGTCCTGGCAAGCCGGGCAGAAAGGTGGAAGGCGGCGGAACAACATCGTTCACATGCTTGTAGGCCACGTCGAGCGGGCTCACGCCGGTATGCGGCTGCACGCCGGTGAGCAGCTCGAACAACATGATTCCGGCCGCGTACACGTCGGTCCTGGCGTCGGAGATCCCGCCGGTGACCTGCTCTGGCGCGAGATACGCGGCAGTTCCGATGATCATGCCGCCTCTGGTCTGCACCGCGCCAGCGACCGACCTGGCCAGCCCGAAGTCGGCGACCTTCGCAATGCCGGACGTGGTCAGCAGGACGTTCTCCGGCTTGACGTCGCGGTGGGCGAACCCGGCCTCATGCGCGGCCGCGAGCCCGGACAGCACCCCCGCCATGATGTCGAGCGCCTCGCCGGTGCCGAGCCTGCCGCGCTCATTGAGCAGCTGACGGAGCGTCCGGCCTGGGACGTATTCCATGGCGATGTAGTGCAGTCGCTTATCCGAGCCCTGGTCGAAGATCGCGACCACATTGGGACTTGACAACCTCGCCGCCGAGCGCGCTTCACCGATGAACCTGCGCACGAACTCCGCGTCGTCTGACAATTCCGGGTGCGCGACCTTGAGCGCGATGACCCGGTCAAGCCGGGTATCAGTGCCCAGGTACACCGTCGCCATTCCGCCGCGCGCGATCCGCGAGTCGACGTGGTACCTGCCGCCAAGCAGCTGGCCCACGGGTGGCGAAAGGGCGGTGTTCATCGGCAACAGTGTAGGGGCACGTTTGTCAACCGGCGCCGGTTACGGTTTGGCGAGCTAGGCGCCAACGGGCGGGGATGACGCGACGGCATAACGCCGCTGCGGTATTCTCCCGGCCCGGTATGCCAGCCGTCCGGCGATCACGGCCGACCGCATTGCGGCAGCCATTAGCTCAGGATCGCGTGCCCTGGTGACCGCCGTCGCCAGCAGCACCGCCGCGCAGCCAAGCTCCATCGCGAGCGCCGCGTCACTGGCTGTGCCGATCCCGGCATCGAGAATGACGGGCACCGCCGCGGCCTGCACCATCAGCTCGATGTTGTGGGGATTGCGGATGCCTAGGCCTGATCCGATCGGCGCGCCAAGGGGCATGACGGCAGCGCAGCCTGCCTGTTCCAGGCGTTTGGCCAGCACCGGATCATCGTTCGTGTATGGCAGGACGGTAAAGCCGTCGGCGACCAATTGCTCGGCCGCATCGAGCAGCTCCACGGGGTCGGGCAGCAGGGTTACCTCGTCGGCGATCACCTCGAGCTTGACCCAGGTGGTGTCCAGGGCCTCCGCGGCGAGCCGGGCGGTGCGGATGGCCTCGGCAGCGGTGAAGCAGCCCGCCGTGTTCGGCAGGACCTTGATACCCCGCTCGGTCAGCACGTCAAGTACCGAACCGCGCGACGCCGGATCGACGCGGCGCATCGCGACGGTGGTCATTTCCGTTCCAGACGCGGTCAGGGCGCGGCCGAGTACGTCCAGGCTCGGTGCGCCGCCGGTTCCCATGATCAGCCTGGATCCGAACTTCTGG
>DATELR010000369.1:0-2274 GCA_035276345.1 Streptosporangiaceae bacterium
CCCCCCGCAGGCGCGGTCCAGTGACTTACGGAGGCGGCCGACGGCCGCGCAGGCCGCGGCTGCGCCTGGTGCTTGCGGTCCTGGCCGGGCTCGTCGCGGTGGTCCTGATCCTGGTCATCGGCGGCTACTTCTACCTTGACGGCAGGCTGCACCGGTCCAACGTGCTGGTGTCGTACTCCGGCCAGCCGGCCGCGGGCGCGGGTTCCAACTGGCTGATCACCGGTTCCGACAGCCGACAGGGCCTGACCCGCAAGCAGGAACACGCGTATCACACCGGCCGCGACGTGAGCGGCCAGCGCAGCGACACGATCCTGCTCCTGCATATCTCGGGCAACGGCAGCCCGGCGGTCCTGGTCAGCCTCCCCCGCGATTCCTATGTCCAGATTCCCGGGCACGGCTGGAACAAGCTCAACGCGGCCTATTCGTTCGGCGGCCCGAAACTGCTCGCTCAGACCGTGCAGAACGCGACCGGGTTGCGCATCGAGCACTACATGGGAATCGGCTTCGGCGGGCTGGTGAATGTCGTCGACTCGGTCGGCGGCGTCACCATGTGCTTCCGCCACCCGTTGCATGACACCGCGTCCGGCCTGAGCCTTAAAAAGGGCTGCCAGACCCTCAGCGGCGGGCAGGCGCTCAGCTTCGTCCGGACCCGGCACCAGTTCTCCAGCCAGGACCTGCAGCGGGAACAGAATCAGCGGGTGTTCATCAAGGCGCTGCTGAGCAAGATGACCAGCCCGGGCGTCATGTTCAACCCGTTCGCCGCCGTCCCGGCGGCGCTCGGCACGGCCGGCTCGGCCATCGTGGACGACGGCACCCACCTCAACAACCTGATGAGCGTGGCCTTCGCGCTGCGCCAGCCGGAGACCACCACGGTCCCGATCGCCGATTCCAACTACTCAACCGCGGTCGGCGATGCGGTGAAGTGGGATCCGGTCCAGGCAGGTCGGCTGTTCCGGGACCTGAACACCGACAGCCCGATACCGAAGCGGCTGATCACCGGGTCGCATCTCCAGGGCTGAGCGGCCGCTGGCTGTCCCCGGATGTCCGATATCGCCGGTGCTATGCATCAGGTGTGCATCGTTGCACGATAGACGGCATCTGAACCTTGCGCGGCACGGGGTCACATTCGGTAGCATGCGTCGCATCTCATAACTGCATACCTGGTCGGAGGTTGAATGAGGACCGCCGCGGCATCCCGTACCGCTCGCCCGCTTGGTCTTTCTTCGCGCGAGGCCGAAATCATGTCACTCATCGCAGCAGGGCACTCCAACGGCGAAATCGCCGCGCGGCTTGTGCTCGCCGAGAAGACGGTCAAGAACCACGTAAACCGGATCTACGCAAAGATGGGCGCGGAATCCCGCGCGGCGGCCATCGCCGGTTGGACCGAAGCCAGCAACGGTGCCGGTGTCGCCAGTCTCGGTTGACACCCTCCGCTGCCGCTAGCCTGTCCGCGTCAAGCCAACCGTCTCGTGGTTTGTGCCGCGCTGCGTCGCAGCCTGCGCGCCGAGCCTGGTCATCCGGTCGCGCCATGGCCGATCCCGCATAGGATTTGACAGGTCAGTTCCAGCGCGCATTCAGCAAACCCTCAGAGTCATTGGCCAGGATCTGCATATGACGACAGTGTCAGGCGATGGGCGGAAGCGCCCAGAAGCGCAACTGCTCGTGGTGGAGGACGAACCGAACATCCTCGAGCTGCTCGCCGCGAGCCTGCGCTACGCCGGGTTCGAGGTGATCAGCGCGAGCGCGGGCACCGAGGCCGTGCAGGCCGCGCAGCGCTACCGGCCCGATCTCATTGTGCTCGACGTGATGCTGCCGGACATGGACGGCTTTGACGTCGTCCGTCGGCTGCGCGGTGGCGGCGACCGCATCCCCGTGGTGTTCCTGACCGCCAGGGACGCGATGGACGACAAGATCCGCGGCTTGACCCTAGGCGGCGACGACTACGTGACCAAGCCGTTCAGCCTGGAGGAGGTCATCGCCCGGATCCGGGCCGTGCTCCGCCGCACCAGAGGAGACGGCGCCGAGCCGACGCCGCGGCTGAAGTTCGCCGACCTGGAACTCGACGAGGACAGCCATGAAGTGTGGCGCGCCGGGCAGCCGGTGCAGCTGTCCCCCACCGAGTTCAAGCTGCTGCGCTACTTCATGAGCAACGCGAACCGGGTGTTGTCCAAGATGCAGATTCTCGACCATGTGTGGGACTACGACTTCCGCGGCGACACCGGGATCGTCGAGTCTTACGTGTCCGTGCTCCGCCGCAAGGTGGACACCGCCGAG
>DATELR010000370.1:0-15379 GCA_035276345.1 Streptosporangiaceae bacterium
CGTCGCGCTAGCCGCAGGCGCGGTGTGGCAGTTGATCAGGTCCGCCGGGCCGATATCGGCCGGGTTGAACGGGGCGCTCAGCGCTGATCCCGTTCTGGTCGTCGCGCCCGTACTGGCACTTGCGGGCGGCGCCCTTCTGACGCTGCGCGCGCTGCCGCTCGCAGCGCGGCTTGGCGACCGGCTCGCTGCTCGAGGGCGCGGGCTGATCGTGCCAGTAGCGGCCTGGCAGCTGAGCCGGCGAGCGTTGCGCGAGGCTGGGCCGACGCTGGTCGCCGTCCTCGCGGTCGCGGCAGCCGTCCTGGCCGTGGCGCAGCGCGAAAGCTGGCAGCGGTCAGTAGCGGCGCAAGCGAGTTTCACGGTCGGGGCCGATGAGAGGGTCACCATGGCAGCGCCGCTGCCAATCGGTCAGGTCGCCACAATGAGCAGCGCGCGGCACGTGACCGCGAGCACACCGGGGACGCGATCGAGTTTCAGTCTCCCGGACGGTACACCGGGGACACTGCTCGGGCTGAACGCCGCGGACGCGGCCAAGGTCATTCCAGCCCAGGCAGCAGGGCCGTCGCCGGCCGCGTTGCGCAGACTCGCCGTCGCCCCCCAAGTCGGGACCTTGATACCGGGTCGTCCCGCCGAACTCAAGGTCACCGCCCAGCTGGCACGCAAACGACTGGGCCAGCCATTCCTGTTCGTGCAGCTCATGGACGCATCCGGTATCGGCTACCAGGTGCCGGCCGCCCTGGTCCGCTCCGATGGGCGGCCGCATGTGCTGGCGATCATGCTCGCAACGCATCACCACGCTGACTACCCGCTCCGCTTGACCGGGTTCACGCTGCAGTTCAATCTGCCAGGCCACCAGCTCCCGCAACAGTCGCTCTACGTCTCGCACGCCGTGGCGATAGCGGATGTCGGCGGTTCGTCAGGAACTCCGTTCTCACTGAGCCCAGCCGGAAGTCCGCTGGCCATTGCCGCCACCAAGGGAACCGGTGGCCGGGCACCCGCCGCAGTAAGCGTTAGCGCAGCGCCGACTGGTGCGATTACGGCCACCTTCAAGCCTGGCCAAGCCGGTTACCTCACCGTGGGGGTGGCGTCGGGCGCGGCGCAAGTATGGGTCGCCGAAAGCTTCAAAGGCGGAACCAAGCCGCTGCCGGCGATCGTCACCCGCAGCATGCTGAGCGGCAGCGGACTGCACATCGGATCTCATCTGGAACTGAGCGTCCAGAACACCGATGTCCCGATCGTTCCCGTCGCCGCCGTGAAGCACCTGCCAACCGTCGGCGGTGGTCCAGCAGTGCTGGTGGATCAGCGGGCACTCGTCGACGCGTTGCAGTTGGCGGGCGCGCCGCCGCCCGCCATTACGGAATGGTGGCTGGGCACATCTGGCCAGCCGCGATTTTCCGGTTTGCCGCCTGGCACGACCACGCTCTACCGGGCCAGGCTTGCCAGGGCGCTGCTCGCCGATCCGCTGGCGCTCGCTTCCCAGCAGGCGTTGCTCGCGATCGCGATCGCGGCCATCCTGCTCGCGCTGGTAGGCATGCTGGTGAGCGTCGCTACCGCGGCCGAGCGATCTCGCGACCTTGCGCTGCTCCACGCGCTCGGCATGCCGCCACGCCAGGCCGCCAGGATGCTGGCACTCGAGCAGGCCATGACTGCTGTCGCAACGAGCGTTGTCGGGTTGCTCTTTGGAGTCGCGCTCAGCAAAGTCATCGTTCCCGCCACCACGCTGACGGCACAAGCGGTCAGGCCGGTCCCGCCGTTGGTGGTGCAGGTGCCGTGGCTGGCCGCCGCAGTGATCGCCGTCGTTATGGCGGCGGTCCCGACGATCGCGATCATGTTCACCGCGCCGCGGGCAGGCAGCGGCGCGGCCATGATCAGGCTCGAGGGCGAGGCATGAACGATCTCCGCCGCCGGCTGCGCCGCCTTGTCCTCGGCGAGGCAGGACCTGCGCCCGCACTCGTCCTGGCCGCCGTCGCGATGGTGATCGCATTCATTGTGGCTGCCGGACCGCGAGCGCTCGCGGCGGCCGACGACCGCGCGACGAGGCAGGCGGTCGCCCAGGCCCCCGCCATGGACACAGCCGTCCAGGTGAACGCAGACCTACAGGCCCGGCCGGCCAACGGGGTTCTTTCCGGCCGCACGATGGACCTGCTCTCTGGACGCTTTGCCGCCAAGCTGCCGGTGCCTTCGCAATTCCCCGCGTCGCAGCACTGGGCGGGGCTGATTCTGCCAGCGCAGCCGAGGAAACTTTCCGCCCCGCCGCCCGACGGCAGGGGGCAGGTCATCGAGGCCGCCTACCGGTCGCAGCTTGCCAAGCACAGCGCAATCGTCGCCGGGTCGCTTCCCACCGGCCCGGCCGTCATGCAGCGCACGGCCGGCAAGACAACGGCTATCACCTTCAACATAGCTCTCACAAAGGTCGCCGCGACCACGCTGTTTGTCAGGGTCGGATCTGTCCTGAACCTGGGCCGAGCCATCCCTGGTGGCCCGGCGGTACTGCTGCACGTGGCCGGGATTATCAAGCCAGTGGATCCTGCATCGGGGTTCTGGCGGCACGATCCGGAACTCGCGGTGCCAGGACTCGAGGGGCCGGCGGAATCACCTCACTGGCTGGGCGCCGGGTTCGTCGGAGCAGGTGAGCTCCCGGGGCTTGCGGTCGCTTATAACGGCCAGACCGAGCGCGCGACATGGTTCTTCCCGATGGGCACGCACCTGGCCGCGGCCGATGTTCAGCAGATCCTTTCGGGAGTGTCCGCCCTGGCATCCAGCCCGGTCATGCGCAAGGTTGAGGTCGCATCCGGAGCGTCGAACCTGGCCGACACGGTGACATTGACCGGTCTGGCAGACGGCCTCGCCGCCTTCAACAGTCAGTGGCACACCACCGTCGGCGTGAACTCGGTGCTCGTCGTCGGGCTGTTCGTGGCGGGCGTCATGCTGTTGCTGATCTGCTGCGGCCTGGCCGCCCAGGCTTACCGTCCCGAGCTTGTGCTGCTGCGGGTGCGTGGCGGGAGCTTGCGCCAGGTGGCGCGGCGGATGTTCGCCAGGTCGTGCGTCATCACGCTTCCTGCGCTCGCCGCAGGCGTCGCGGTTGCGGTAGCCATCTTTCCCGGAGGTGGCTCCTCGGCGATCCTCATCGCCTTGACGGTACTGGCTGCCCTGACGGCGATGCCATTGATCTGCGTCGTCGAGCACCGCAGACTCCGGCTCGGCGCGGTGTCGCTACGAACCGAGGCGATTCCAGGCAGGAGGCCGGCGCGGCGCCTCGTTGGCGAGCTCGCGGTGCTGCTGGTCGCCACGGCCGCCCTGGCCGATCTGCGATTGCGCGGAGCCGGGCAACAAGCAGGGGGCGCCGCCGGCACTACCAGCGCGTACCTCAGCGCCAGCGCCGTGCTCGTCGCCGCGGCAGTTGCCCTGGTATTGAACCGGACCTACCGCGGGCCGCTGCGGCTGCTGGCCGGAGCCGCTTCCATCAGGCGCGGAGCGGTCGGGGCGGTCGGCCTGGCCCGGGCGGCCGCATCGCGGGTCGGCACTGTACTGCCCGCTCTCGCCCTCATGCTCGGTCTGACGCTGACTATCTTCAGCGCCATGGTGCTGGCGTCGATCTCGGAAGGCCAGGTCGCAGGATCGTGGCAGCGAGTAGGCGCAGACGCTCTCATTACTGTGTCCGGGACGACATCCGTCCCGCCGCAGGCGCTGCGGGCAATCGCGCACGCTCCTGGCGCGCGTCACGCCACATCCGTGTATACGGCACAGGGTGCGGGAGTAGGCGCGGCCGAAGTGACGAAGGGCAATGTCACACGGCAGGTGGGGATGGCGACGGTGAGTCCGCGCGACTACGCGGCGCTGGCCCGCGATACCCCTTGGCCCGCATTTCCCGGCCGCGCACTTGCCAAGCCTTCGTCCATCGGCGGCCAATCCATTCCGATCCTCGTGACGCCCACCGTTGCTGCGCAAGTCGCGCAAGCTGGCGGTCACGGCTCGCTGACACTGGCGCTGTACGGGCAATTCGTGAGAGTCAGGATCGCCGGAACGGTCACCAGCACGCCAGCCATACCAACCGGCCGAGAGTTCATCGTGCTGCCGCAGTGGGCTGCAGTCAGGCTCAATTCACTACCGCCGCCATCGACGGTGCTCGTTACCGGACCGCACTTGAACATCGCGGCGCTCAAGAAAACAACGGCTCGTGTGCTGCCAGGCAGCGAGGTCTTGTTCCGGCGCGCTGTACTCGCGGCGCTGAACTCCTCGCCAGCCCTGCGCCTGTCGGAGGGCCTGTACGTGGCAGGTGCCGTTGCCGCAGCGGCGGTGAGCGCGCTCGCGGTCCTCTTCTCGCTGGCTACGTCGGCGAGGAGCCGTGCGGCGATGCTCACCAGGCTGGGCGCGCTTGGCATGGCCAGATCTCAGGCGCTGCTGCTCGGAATGACCGAGGCGGTCCCGCTGATCGCGGTCGCGGCCGCAGGTACCGCGGCCTGCGTCTGGCTGCTCGCCGTAGTGGTAGGACCAGTCCTCGGGCTGAACACGTTCACCGGTTCTCCCGAGCCGGCGGTGCTCTCGCCGACCTGGCCGGATCTGTTGGTGCCGCTCGCCGGAGCGGCGCTGCTAGCGGTGGCGTTCCTCGCGATCGATGGCGTTCGTGTCGGGCGGCGGAAGTTGGCAACGGCGCTACGCCAGGAGGAGGCAGGCTGATCATGACTGGAATTGACGACCTGATCGCTGCCAGGAGCCAGACGACTGCCGCCGGGCACGACCATACGGCCAGTTCGCCGATGGTCATGTGCGACCGGCTCGTGCGGATCTTCTCGACCGCGGGTGTGGAGACGCAAGCGCTGCAGGGCCTGGACCTGGTGCTGCAACCCGGCGAACTGACCGCCCTTGTCGGCGCATCAGGCAGCGGCAAGTCGACGCTGCTGAACATCCTCGCGGCACTTGACCTGCCAACCGGCGGCCGCGCGATGGTGGCCGGCCACGACCTGCTCGCGATGGGCGCCAAGGAACGGCTGGCATACCGCCGGTCGACGGTCGGATTCCTGTGGCAGCAGACCTCGCGCAACCTGCTCGGCCAGCTCACCGCGGCCGAGAACATCGATCTGCCGATGCAGCTGGCTAAGACGCCGCGACGGCTGCGCAAGAGCCGCGCCGACGACCTCCTGGGCTTGCTCGGCGTCGCCGACAGCCGCGACCGGCCTGTGACCGAACTGTCCGGCGGCCAGCAACAGCGGGTTGCCATCGGCGTCGCGATGGCCAACAATCCCGGCGTGCTGCTCGCCGACGAACCGACCGGCGAACTCGACACCGAGACGGCTGAGGAGGTGTTCGGCGCGCTGCGGACCGCGAACGAGGAGACAGGCGTCACTGTCTTGATCGTGACGCACGACGCGATGGTCTCCGAACACGTCAACCGGACGATCGCGATCAGGGACGGCCGGATCAGCACTGAAGTGCTGCGCCGCGCCGCGACCGACGAACAGGGCATGCAGGCTTACCACGCACAGGAGTACTCGGTGCTTGATCGGGCGGGTCGCCTGCAGTTGCCGAGCGACTTCATCGAGGCGCTGGCGCTCAAAGACCGGGTGAGGCTAGAACTTGAGCCTGACCATATCGGCGTGTGGCCAGATCAGGATGCGTCCGAATCATGACCAGCCAGCAGTCAGGGACGGCCTCGGCGCTAGCCACCGCCGTGGTCAGAGCCGAAGAGGTGTCAAAGACCTTCGGGCGCGGATCGGCCGCCGTGCACGCGCTGCGCGGCGTCAGCTTCGAGGTCCAGCCTGGCGAGCTCGTCGCCATCTGCGGCCGGTCGGGCTCGGGGAAGACGACGCTGCTGAACATCCTGTCGGGCCTGGACCTGCCTACCTCCGGCCGAGCCTGGGTGGCGGGCCAGGAAGTGACCGCCATGACGAGGGACGAGCAGCTGAAGCTGCGACGTGAGCAGGTGGCGCTCGTGTTCCAGTCATTCGCGCTGCTGCCCATGCTCTCGGCAGCGGAGAACATCGGGGTGCCGATGCGGTTGTCCCGGGTTGACTCGGCTTCGCGGGAACAGCGCGTCAGCGCACTGCTCAGCCTCGTTGGGCTAGAAGGCAGTGGACGTAAGCGGCCGCACGAGCTGTCGGGCGGCGAACAACAGCGGGTCGGCATCGCGCGGGCTCTTGCCAATAACGGCCAGCTCCTGCTTGCCGACGAGCCAACCGGGCAGCTCGACTCTCAGACGGCCCGCCAGATCATGGGCCTGATTAGGAGCATCGTCCACGCTGAGGGGCTGACCGCGATCGCAACGACGCACGATCGCGGCCTGATGGACATCGCTGACCGGGTCCTGATCATTCAGAACGGTCAGATCTCCATTGGCTGATAAGCCAATTGAGAGAGCCCTGCAATGACAATTAGAACCCTCCTCCTGGCGCACCTCCTTCGTGACCAGTAGACCGCCTGTAATCCCGCAAGCTCTCCCTAGCCCGGATTCGGGACTCTCGCGATTGAATGCGGCGCTGGCGTACCCGCTCGCGCCAGCGCTTGATGGCAGCCCGCAGTCTCTCATCCATGGCATTACTCTCCGCCCATGCCAGGGAAGTCCTTGCCTGCTCCAGGGAAGTGATCCAGCTTGTGGTCCCGATACTCCCTGGCCCTGAGATGGCCCGCGAGATGCCGCCGCCGTCTGCGCTCACGCCAACGTTTGATGGTGACCATGACCTTCTCCCACATGCCCCCGCCCTTCCCTGACGGCGGCCCTGTCTCCTGCGTTCAACCCGTCGTGGTTTGGCAGAAATACATTAATATTCCGGTGCCGCAGGCTAATTGTTCCATTTCCCCTGCATTCAGGAAAGAGCATTGTCCCGGGGTCCGCCCCGTTATGAATGTCCCATCCATCACCACAATCCGGGATGAATGTACCTTTCATACACCGGCATAACCAGCTCGTGAGGCGGGTGAGTCTGAGTTAGTGGTCTGCTGTGCGGGTTATGGCGACCACAGGGATTTCGCGGCTGGTCTTGGCCTCATGGTCGGCGAAGAACGGATAGCTCTGCTTGAGCATCGTCCACAATCGCTCGCGCTCGTCGCCCGTGAGCGGGACCGCCGTCGCCTCGAATCGCTCGTCGCCAACCTCCACGACGACATGCGGGTTCGCGACGAGGTTGACGTACCAGTCCGGATGCTTAGCGGCGCCAATGTTGGACGCGATCACCAGCAGGCGGTCGCCGTCCCTGTGAAACATCATCGGCGTCGTTCTGCTCTGCCCCGACTTGGCGCCAGTGGTGGTGAGCAGGAGCAACCCGTCCCTGTTCATGCCCTCGATCGGGCCGCCGGCCCTGAACTGGTCGATGACCCCGGCGTTGATCTGCTTCATGTCCATCGGGCGGTCACTCACTGCGGCCGGTGAGAGCAAGGCTCGTGCCGATGCCGATCATCACGAGGCCGCCGGTCCCGCCGACCAGCGCCAGCCTGCGCGGCGAGTTGGCTAGCCAGGTCCTGGCCGTCCCGGCGACGAGCGCCCAGGTGCTGTCGCAAAACACCGCGATGGCGACGAAGATGGCGCCGAGCAGCAGCATTTGCGCGGGTACGTGGCCGGCCGACTGGTCAACGAACTGCGGCAGCACTGCGATGAAGAACACGATCGCCTTGGGGTTGGTCAAGCCCACGAGGAATCCGTCAGCAGCGATCCGGCGGATCGACTTCGGCTCGGCCCTGGCGCTCATCGCGGTGCCGAGGTCGTTGCGATGTCGTACCGCCTGGATGCCGAGGTACACCAGGTACACCGCGCCAGCCAGTTTCAGCACCGTGAATACCGCAACCGAGCGCTCGACGACGGCGCCGATCCCGAACGCGACGGCCGCTACCTGGACGTACACCCCGATCTGGCCGCCGAGCGCGGTACCCACCCCAGCCGTCCTGCCGAGCATCAGCGACCGGCTGATGATGAACAGCACGTTGGGGCCGGGCACGATGATCAACAGGAATGAGATCAGTGCGAACGCGAGCAAGTGATCGGCCGGAACCATGGACGGCAGCCTAACTGGACGACGCGTCCGTCGGCATCGGACTTTCCGGCTGGGACATACGTCATGATGACGACATGACCGTCTTCGTGCACCGGTGTGCGTATGCGATTCGGTGACTCGCTTGCCCGATGGCGAGCGAGCCTGCGCGCCAGGCGATCGGGACGTACGAGGCGGTCCCTCACCATGCAATGGCTGACCGGTGTCTTGTTCGCCGCGGCCACCGCGCTGCTCAGCGCGGCGCTCGGGCTGCTGCCCGCCGAGATCGACAACTCGCTGAAGCACGGCTGGGGCGGTGCCGGCCACCTTGCATCGTCGGCCAGCGTCATCTTCTTCGCCCTGGCTGGCCTGGCCTTGCTCGGCTGGGCCGCCTGGCGGTGGCACGAGCGCGGCGTCATCCTCGCCGAGCGAGGGACGGCGTACCTGGTCGAGGAGCGCGCGACCACCTGGTGGGAGGAGGAGAAAGCCACCGTCATGGCCGCGATCGGCTCAGGTTTCGCCAGCGTGCTGCGCATACCTGGCCCGACGGCACTGGACGACACCTGGCACTGGCAGGCCGACGCGATCGGTGCCCCGCAATGGGACGCCAGGACCGATCAGCTTGTCCATTCCTTCCGTGCTGTGCATTACAACGACGACCACATCACCCATAACGCGCTGTTCACCTGGGCACCATGGCCCGTCGCCATGGCATTCGCGGCCAGAACAACCGCGCGCAGCCGCGGGCTCGTCCTCAATGTCCGGCAGCGGCCGAGCTACACCGCAGGGCCAGGCCAGCACGAGTTGCGGCTCACCGACGTGGCGCACGACTTCGTCCGCGGCAGGCAGCACCCGCCGCTCGAGGAATGCGCGCCCGGCCATCTGGTCACCACGCCGACCGGGCAACTGACCGTCACCATCGACCCGTTAATCGCGGCCAACGCGACCCTGCCCGTTCAGCCAAGCGGGCACGGCAGCCGGTTCGCCAGGTCGCGCCTTGCCCGTCAGCCAGCAGGGCCTCCGCCCCGGCTGCTGATCCTGCTGATCCGGGTGGTCATCGGCCCGATCGGGCCGATCGGCTTGGACCTTGCCACGCAGCAGCCAGTGACGCTCCGGGCGCCGGCCAGCCTCATCGGGCCGGTGCTCCCGGCCGGGCCGTCGGTCGCAGAGGTCGCCGAATGGCGGCTCGGGTCGCACAGCCGGACGAGGGAGGCGCTGCCCTGGCCGGCGTTCCCGCGAGTCGCGGACAGCATTGCGGAGTGGGTCGTTAAGCAGGCCGCCGTGCACCGCCGCGACGTCGTCGTGCTCGCAGCGCGGATCCCGCAGGAACTAGCAGTCGGTCTCGGCGTCCAGCTTGGCCAGCGGCCGAGTAGCTGGCCATGGCGGATGTACCCAGCGATCTACGATCAGGGCCAGCTCGTGATTCCCGATCTGCAGCTCGGTGGAGAAGCGGTACCGGCTCAGCGCGTCGTGATGGGCTGACGACTATTCAGTCAGCTCATCCAGGTAGTCTCCGGCCGCCGAGATGTAGGCGTCGGCGTCTTCCGCGCTGGCCGCGAAGGAGACCGCCGGGCCAGCAGCAGAGATCGCATCCCAGACGCCTCGGTTGGCCAGGAACAACTTGCGTGCGTCGTCGATCGGCAAAACGACCGATTCGAAGCCGTCAGCTCCGGTTGTAGGCGGCACCGGAGTAAGCCGCCACTGTGCGCGACCGCCGAGGCGGTCGATCGTCCACGGCAGGCCCACCCGGTCAACCTGGGCTTGCAGTCCGCGCTGCAGCCGACCGCCTAGCTCGTTCACGCGGTCGGCTGCGTCTTCCGTGAACACCTCAGTGAGCCCGGCGAGCGCTGCAGCCAGCGACATCGCGTTCGCGTACAACGTGCCGCCGGTGGCAATGCCGTGGCAATCGCCGGTCTCTTCTCGTCCCGGCCAGTAGGCGACGTGCTGGCTCATGACATCGGCGAGATCGTCGGTCATTCCGACGGTGCCGATCGGGATGCCGCCGGCGATGCCCTTGCCTCCGGTCACGATGTCCGGCTGGAAGCCGAAATGCCGGGTACCGCCGCCGAACACGGCGAATTGCGTGTGGGTCTCGTCGACGATCAGCACGGCGCCGGCAGCGCGTACTTCTTTGTTGAGTACGGCAACGAAGTCCGGCAGGGGCAGCACCAAACCGCAATTGGTCAGGGCCGGCTCGAGCATCACCGCCGCGACGTCACCCTTGCCCAGTCGCCCACGCAAGGCGTCTGCGTCGTTGTAGCTGAGGACTTCGACGTGACGGCCTGACTCCGGGTCCAACCCAAGCCCGTCGGCCTCCAGCGGGCCTCCGCCTGCTCCTGAATCTCCGGCGCGGCTCGACCAGAAGATCTGATCAACGTGGCCGTGGTACTTGCCGTCGAAGATCAACACCGTCGACCGTCCGGTCGCCACCCTGGCCAGGCGCAGGGCGTCGGTATTCGCGCCCGATGCCGAGATCGTGAACTGCCATTTGGGCAGATCGAAACGCTCGGTGAGGAGGCGACAGACGTCGATTGCGTCGGCAGTCGGCAGGAGAAACTGGTTGCCTAGTTCAGCCTGGCGCTTGATCGCCGCGACGATGGGCGGTGAACAGTAACCAGCCGCCATCGACTGATCTGCGAGATTGAAGTCGATGTACGCGTTGTCGTCGAGATCCCAGAAACGCGATCCCGAGCCGCGTACGGCCACCACCGGCGGGTGACGCTGCAGGGCCACCATCCATGCCATCGGCACGCCGTCCGGCATCCGCGTCCTGGCTTGCGCGAGCCATTCGGCTGAGGCTGGCGTCCTCGCGGCGAACGCCGCGGATTCCCGCTCGATGATCTGCCTGGCGCGCGCCACCAGGGCCGGGTCAGCTGGGCTGGTCATCGGCGGGTTTTACCCGCCGGCGGGCACCTTCAAGCCGCTTGGTTTGCGAGGGCTAGCGCAACCGCCGGGCGATCCCGGGCATCCTGACCAGCAAGTCCGCCAAGGCAACAGCCGAGTTGCCTGGCTCGCCAGCCGTCATGAGGTTCGCCATTCCTTCGTCGCCCTCGGCCGCGGCGACGGGGATCCTGTCGAGCATCAGCTGGATCCGGTCAGGCACGGCCTCCAGGATCTGGCGCGCGGCGATCGTGCCATAGCTGGCGGCGATCAGCTCCAGCCGCTCAGCCGCCAGCTCAGGACCGATGTCGCGCCAGAGCGGAACGCAGTTCCAGGCGATGAACGCGAGCTCGAACAGCGGCGTGGACGGACCGGCCAGGTCCCAGTCGAAGACGCCTGTCAGATCGTCACCCGCGAAACAGGCGTTGTAGGGGGCGATGTCGTTGTGGCAGACCAGCGTCGGCTCAGCCATCGGAAAGAAACGCCACGGACCCGGATGCGAGAACCCGGCCACCACCTCGTGGAATTCGCGGGTCCACGCCAGCAGCGAGCCGATCTGGCCATCGGTGAGCAGCTCAGTGTCAACGTCGACGACATGGCCTGGGAGGTAGCTGAGTACCTCACGGCCCTGTTCATCCTGACCTAGGACGCGCGGGATCCCGGCGACCCGGCCGTCAAGGTACTCCAGCAGTGCATGCACGGCCGGGGTCCAGGCACCCTGCTGGCGCCGCACCGTGTCGCCGATTCTGACGGCCCCGCCGACGTTGCCGCCAGGCAGCCGGATCTCGGGGCCTTCGTCCTCAGCGCGGGCTGGTCCGGTCCCCGTCATCGGGAGTCGTTAGCAGCCCGCCGAAGCGCGGCTAGCTGCCGCTCGGTGCCGATCGCGATCAGCACATGGCCCGCCTCTAGCATCGTCTGCTCCGGAGGATTGGCCACGAACTGGCCATGCTCGTCGCGGAGCGCGAGGACGAGCGCGCCCGTGTGCTCGCCGACCTCGGCATCGAGGAAACTCTTGCCGGCCAGTCGTGAGCCTGACCGGATCGAGACCTCTTCGAGCCGGAACTCCAGGCTCCCGTCGTGCATCACGACGTCCAGGAACTCGACCACGTTCGGCTGCAGTGCTGCCGCTGCGATCCGCTGACCGCCGATCCGCTGCGGATTCACGACCCTCGTCGCGCCCGCGCGCAGCAGCTTGGGCTCCGACTCCTCCGTCCGGGCTCGCGCCACGATCACCAGATCGGGCCGGAGGGCGCGGGCGGACAGCGTGATATACACGTTCTCCGCGTCGGTGTTGATCGCGGCAACAAGCGCTCTGGCCCGCATGACTCCCGCGGCGCGGAGCACGTCGTCGTCGGTGACGTCACCGAGCAACGCGGGAAACGGCGCCGCTTCCACTCGCGACGTGTCTCGGTCGACCACCACGACGTCGGCGCCCTGGCCAGCCAGATAGCCGCCAACCGCGCGGCCAACGCGGCCCCAGCCGCAGACGATCGTGTGCCCGGTCATCCGGGAAATGTTGCGCTCCATCCGGCGCCTTTCGAAGTGACGGCGCAGGTGACCTTCCACCAGCGTTTCAAGCACGATGCTGAACGCGTACAGCGCAGTGCCAGTGCCCGCGAGGATCAACAAGATCGTGAAGATCTTCCCCGCCTCGTGGAGCGGGTGGATCTCCCGGAAGCCAACCGTGCTGATCGTCGTGACGGTCTGGTATACCGCGTCGAGCACGCCGAAGCCGAGCACGATGTAGCCGATGCTGCCGGCAACGATCACGGCTAGCACCAGGCCCAGTGCGAGCTGGATTCGCCGCACATTGCTCACCAGGCAATTGTTCCCACCGCTTACCGCAATTCACTGCGCGGTCTAGCGACTTGCGAGGCGGCGTCGCAGCCAGGCGGTCGCGGCTGCGCCGAGTTCGGCCTTGGCGGCGATGATCGGCGCGAGTTCTGGCTCTGGGCGCCACAGGCTTCCGCCGACGCAGAAGCCGGTGTAGGCGGCAATTACCGCGTCGATGACGCGCGGGTCCTGACCCGCTATTGCGGCGCGGTCAGCAAGGAGCAGTTCGGCGTCTATGCCCATTGAGCCGACGCTCGACGCGAACATGATCAGGTCGAGGAATGGCGCTCCGAGTCGTGCGTGCGGCCAATCGACGAGCAGCACGCGTTCGCCGGAGATGAGAATGTTGTGCGGAAAGGCATCGAAGTGGACGAGCGAGTCGCCGTGTGCGGCCGCAAGGCCCACGTGCTCGAGTTCAATGAGGAAGCTGAGATGCTCTGCCGCCCATGGGGAAAACTGCGGCAAGCGTGCTAGCCGGTCGTCGTCGGCGGCCAGCTCCGCCCAGCCGCCCAGCCTTGGATGGTCTGACGGCACAGGCACCGGCGAGGGGGTGACGAGGCCGGCGAGGTTGTCCAGTGCCGCGGCGATCCTGAAGGCGTCCGCTGGATTGCGGCGAAGGTCGGGTTCCGCGCCGTCGATGCATTCGAAGACCAGCACGACCCAGCGGCCGTCGTCGTTCCAGCCGAGCAGTCGTGGCGCTGGGACGTCGGATGGCAGCGACTCGGAAACGAACGCCTCCGCCCGATACCAGATCGCCTGGTCCGGCCATTCGACGGCGTCCATTGCCTTCACGAAGACCCGGCGCCCGTTGGTCAGCCGGAGCCGCGACGCAAGGCCAGGGGAGAACCCGCCCGTGCAATTTACGGCGGTGGCTGCTCGGCCGCCTGCGAGTCGCTCGATCTCTGTTCGCGCATCCGCGGGCAGCTGTTCCCAGCGCAGGCGTTTCTTACTTGCGGACCTTTTTGCCGCGGGAGGGTCAACCATAAGGCATCCAAGGGTCGTCTAATCCGCGAGGTGATCGCGTGGAGGAGGAGTTCGGCCGATTCGTCGCGGCGCGCGGCCGGGCACTGTGCCGGACCGCGTATCTGCTCACGGGCGACTGGCAGGTCGGCGAGGACCTGGTGCAAGAGGCGCTGACCAGAACCTACCTGCGCAGGCGGACCCTGAGAAGCGCCGAGGCGCTGGAACCCTATGCCCGCAAGGTGCTCGTCACCTTGTTCTTGTCCTCGCGCCGGAGGTTCTGGCACCGGGAGCTGCCGTTCGCCAGCGTGCCCGATCGGGTGACGACCGACCTGCTCGACGCCGCCGAGGATCGGCGCGGGCTGTGGCCCGAGCTCCAAAAGCTGTCGGCTCAGCAGCGTGCCGTGCTCGTGCTGCGCTACTTCGAAGACCTGACGGAGGCGGACATCGCCGCCGTCCTCGGCTGCTCGCCAGGCGCCGTCAAGACCCACGCGGCGCGCGGCCTTGAGCGGCTGCGCAAGTCGATCTCGCTGGAGGGGTGGACCCGATGAACGATCTCGAAGACCTGGTCCGCCAGGAACTGCGCGCCCGAGTCGACTCGGCCGAGGCTAAGCAGGTCGGCGAGCCCGGATCGGTTCTGCTCATTGGGCTGGGCCAGCGGATCCGCAGAGCCAGGCTCAGGCGCCGGTGGGGCGCAGGGCTTGGCGTCATGGCGGTGGCGGCGATCGCTCTGGTATTCGGGCTGGCGTCGTTCGGAACCTCCGCCTTCAAACCGGAGGTCCTGAGTTTGCGTCCGACTGTCGCGCTCACTGACACCGCGGCAACGCCCGCTGGCTGGATGCCGATCGCATATGGCAACGCACAGATATCCGTGCCGGCTGATTGGCGCGTGTCGTCTCGCCCGGTGTGCGGTCATGTCGGCGGTGGGTACGTGATCGTCGGCACCGCATCCAGGCCGATTGTGAATCCGCGGTGCAGACACGCATCCAATATGGCTGCCATCAGAACGCTGCCGACCGGCCATGGCCAGACGCGTGACCGGACCGGACAGATCAACCGGATTCCCGTGTTGGGCGGGCAGCCCGCCCCGCGCGGCTACGCCACGTTCCTCGAGCCAACTCTCCACGCGCTGATCACGGTGCGAGGGCCGCTCGCCAACAAGGTCCTCGGTACGCTGACGCGTTCGCCATTCTCTGTCGTACTTGAGCCCGGTCGCCAGCTCCCGGTGCCGCACAGCTGGCGCTGGCATGACTTCGGGGGGATTCGGTTCGCGGCCCCGGCGCAATGGCAAACGATCAAAGGGCGCGTCTGGAACCCTTGCTTGGCCGCAATCGTCACGCCGCGGGCCGTCAAGCTGGTCCATGCAACGCTCGCCGTAGCGTTCTCGTGCGCAGACGTGGGCGTCGGCACGCGACCGAGCCGCGGCGTGCAGGTCGGCGCTGGTCGGTACGTGGCGCCGCACTGGTCCTCGCGCTACGGATGCAGGTCACTGCATGGTTTGCATGCGTGCTTTGCAATGGCCGGCCTCGGCGCGCCGCTAGAGCTCGTCGTGGATGTGCCGGGACGCCACAAGCCGACCGTGGTCGACATTGGCCTCGCAGGGAACGGAGCCGAAGCGCGGACGATTTTCGAGTCGATCCGGCCGAGCTGAGCTAGCGGCTCTTGCGAGCGGCGCTCGCAGGCTCCTCCGGATGTTCGGGCGTGCCGGAGGCTAGCGGGACAGCCGCGGAGCGGACGAGTCCCATCTGCAC
>DATELR010000371.1:0-3987 GCA_035276345.1 Streptosporangiaceae bacterium
CTGCCGCGCCATTAGCGATGACCTTGGCGCACTCGGGCACCTGCGTGAGGGCATAGGTGGACAGGATCGCGTTGACCTTGGCTGGGAATTCGAAGTCAGCCGCGTCAGCCTGCAGGAGGCTGATATTGCTCCAGCCGTTCGTATCTATCCGATGCTGGGCACGGGCCAGCATCGCGTCGGTCAGATCCACGCCGACAATCCGGCCGTCGCGACCGATCATCTCCTGAATCAGTGGGAAGTTCAGACCTGTGCCGCATGCGATGTCGACCACGCAGTCGCCCGCCCGAAGGCCGAGCGCCTGTACGGCCCGGAAGCGTTGTGCCCGCTGCGGGTAGCCGGGAGCGGGGTAGAGCCGGGAGGTGACGTCGTAGTGCTTTGCCTTCTTGCGGTATGTCTGGATCAGGTGCTCCCGCGTCCGGTCGATCTGGCTGAGCGTGCGCTCCTGCATCTAGGACTCCGCGCCTCTCCGCGCATCCGACTCGACCGCAGCCTTGATGGCCGCCATCTCGATATCGCTTACGCGCTGAATTCTGTTCTTGAGAATGCCGGGGACCGCGCGCATGATGCCCGCGAGGTCGACCTCAATCCACATCGTGGCGTCGGTCTGCCTATCGTCCGTCGGCTCGAGTTCCATTCCCCAGCGCGCTGCAGAGGTACCCATTGGCCCGGCAAACGCCACGGAGCGGGGCGACTCGACAGCGGTCACGACCTGGCTCCGGCCGCGACTCATCCCGAGTACCGCCTTCGCCCGCTGGTCCACCTGCGCGCCAGGCTCAAGCGGAGATCCTCCGCGAACCCGGCATTCGAGAACCGTTGGCGCCCATTCCGGCCAGCGTCCGACGTCACAGAGATACGCCCACACCTCGCGGTCGCTGCTGGCGATCGATATGCGGCTCTCGGTTCTGATTGTCATCAGGGGGACTATTTGTCGATCATTTTTCGGTTGCGTACGCTGCACCAAGCTAGCCTCCACCCTGTGGCCGAGCTGAACCCAGCCTTCCCCCGATCCGTCATACCTGACACATGATGGAACGTAGCAGCGGCAGATGCGGTTCGGCCCGAGACGCCCGTCGTCCTCGCGACACCAGCGGCGCGCGGGGCCCGATGTGAGACAGGATCAGCAACGACGGCTCCTGACGGCTCTTGAGCGGGCCAGGGCAAACGCCTTCCCCGCGGGCGAGTTTGTCGGCCAGGAGAGCTTCATGCGGGCCGGTGAGGTCCGGACACTGGCTCACCAGGCCCGGATCGGTCCCGGCGTGTCAGTGCTCGACCTGTGCTGCGGGATGGGCGGAGCCGGCCGGATGATCACGGCGGCGTCGGGATGCCGCTACCTGGGTCTCGATCACTCCGCTAGCGCACTGGCCGCCGCCGAGGAGCTGGCGGGGAACTTGGCCTGCCGCTTTGAGCAAGCTCATCTCCCGCCTCTGCCTGACGGCCGCTACGAGGTGGTACTCCTGCTGGAGGCGATGCTGGCCTTCCGGGACAAGGAAGCCTTGATAGGTGAGGTGGCGCGCGTGCTGGAGCCGGGCGGGCGTTTCGCATTCACTGTCGAGGAAGGCCGGCCGCTCACCCTGCAGGAGCGGGCGCGGATGCCTGCCGCCGATACAGTCTGGCCCATCGAGCTGGCGGAATTGACTGCCGTCCTGCGCGAGGCGGGGCTGACAATGATCTGGCGGGAGGAGCACAGCTCCTGCCATCACGCAATAGCGACGGCGCTGCATCGCTGTTACCGCGCTGAATCATCGCAAATCGCTGACCAGATCGGGGCGCAGGCGATCGCCGACCTCATCACAGCGCATCGGCTGTGGAGTGACTGGCTCGGCAGCGGGCGGGTGCGAAAGTTCGCGATAGTAGCCGAGAAGCAATGTCTTTCTTCCTCGATGAAGCCTCGATGACGATCGACTGTGCCCGCTTCCTTGCGGCGAAGACGACCGTCGATGACCGGGCGCTTAATCCGCGTGTGGTGGCCGAAATGCGCCGCTTGATGCCCGCGGGCGCGCCGCGGGTGCTGGAGGTCGGCGCCGGCCTGGGGACGATGGCGGCCCGGCTGATGGACTGGGGTGCGATCTGCGCCGGCGAGTACATCCTGCTGGATGCGGATCAGCAACTGCTGGATCGTTCTCGCCGGTGGCTATCCGATTGGGCGGCCGCGCGGGGCCTGCACAGCGACCTGCTGCCGGACGGGCTGCGGGTGGGTGATCTCCGAGTGCGCCTCGTGCACGCCGAACTCGGCAGTTACCTGGAGGCCGCTCACAGCGAGTCCGTAGATGTGCTGATCGCCAACGCCGTCCTGGACCTCGTGGACATACCGGCCGTCCTGCCCGGATTGCTGGGATTGCTGAACTCAGGCGGCCTCTACTGGTTCACGATCAACTACGACGGCGAGACCATCTTCGCCCCCGGTCACCGCCATGACGACCAGATCATGCGGGCCTATCACCGCGACATGGACGAGCGGATTCGCTACGGCTGTAAGGCCGGAGATAGCAGAACGGGGCGTCGCCTGTTTGACGACCTGCGCAAAGCCGGGGCACCCGCACTGGCGGCCGGGTCATCGGACTGGGTCGTGCACGCCGGCCCGGATGGGAACTACCCGGCCGATGAGGCTTACTTCCTGCGCTGCATCCTTAACACGATCCAGAATGCGCTGCGCGATCGCCAGGACCAGGTGGAGCCCGCCGACCTGGCTGACTGGGTGACTGTACGGCGCCGGCAACTAGCTGCTGGCGAGCTGGTGTACATCGCCCATCAGCTTGATTTCGCGGGCCGCTCACCTCGCTAGGCCCCTCGATCGCCCCGGCGACGACGGCAGGCCGCGCTGATCGGATCTGCGACAGCCGGGCCGACATCGCCTGCCGCAGCGCGACCCATCCGCGGTGCCGCTGGAAGGGCAGCTCGAACACGGCGCCGAAGAGACGCGCGAAGCACACGGTAACCGGCAGCAGGATCGCGGCTAGCACGAAGAATGTCGGTGCCCCGGCAGCGACATGGCCTAGTACCAGGCCGTACGACACGGCGATCACGATCGGCACGTGCGTCAGGTACAGGCTGTAGGAGCAGGCGCCGAGGTTTCGCGGCAGGCGTGCGTCAAGGAAACGGATGATCGGCCGCGGGCGCGAGGTAGCGATCGCGGCGAGGAAGCAGCCGATCGCAGGAGCCAGCGCCAGATCGAGCCAGAACAGATTGAGGTCCGACCACGCGGCGCCTTTGATGATGATCAACGCGATGACCGGCACCGTGGCGGCCAGCGCGTAACCGGCCCAGGGGCGGGATCGGGTGCGCTCGCTGGCGGTGACGATCCCGGCGGCGAGCACGCCGACGGCGAACAGCACCGCGAGGTCAGGGATGAACTTGATCAAGACGGTGTTCATCACCGGAACATGCGGCCCCAGCAAGCCTATGGTCACGACGATTCCGGCCACCAGGCCCACCATCGCGCGGGCACTCACCCGCCGGACGAGCAGCAGCAACAACGGCAGCAAGAGGTAGAGCTGGGCCTCGATGGCGATCGACCAGAACGCCCGGTTCGGGCTGCCCACAGCGAAGACGTCTTGCACGAGAAACCCGTACACGACGACGGATTTCCCGTCGGGCACCCTCCAGCCGGGCTGTGCGAGCACAAACCAGGTCATCACCAGGCTGAATCCGAGCGCGGCCCAATAGGGCGGCAAGATGCGCCACGCCCTTCGGTGCGCGTAGGTCGGGATCGACTTGAACCGCCACCCCGAGCGCGCCGGGCCGAGGCCCAGTGAGAAGCCGGACAGCGCGATGAACATGATGACGGCGAACCGCCCGTAATTCATCCATGCCGCCCAGAACGGGGCGGGATTGGCGGGATATCCCGTCCAGGCACGCTCGAAGATGTGGTTGAGCACGACGAACAAGGCGGCCAGGCCACGGAGCCCGTCCAGGCCAACGACGCGGCCCGGCCTCGTGGCCGCCGGCGCACGTGGCCCGGTGGTGGCGGGCGCCGGGCCGGCTGGCGCG
>DATELR010000372.1:0-9448 GCA_035276345.1 Streptosporangiaceae bacterium
GGGCTTACGTGCCCGCGGCCACCCCGGACCTCACCGCGCTGGGTCGGCTCAAGCCGCCACGTCGTTCTTACGCGGCCGGCCGCGCCCGCGCTTCCGAGGAACGATCTCGCCGCGGATGAACAGTTCTCCTCCCCAGACACCCCACGGCTCCCTGCGCTGCACGGCGCCGGCCAGGCACGCGGGCCGGACCGGGCAGTCGCTGCACAGCGACTTCGCAAGCTCAACATCGTCGGGTGACTCGGCGAAGAACAAGTCAGGATCACCGGCACACGGCAGTGCCCTGGCCCGTCCAGTCCCCGGCAGCGCCGGCGGAGGCACGATCGCCACCGGCGCCGGCCTGCTGATCCCGGTCACCCGCACCAATTCCGCCTCGGCCGCCGCGTCGTCGATGACGGCAGCGGTTCCCGGCAGGTACATCGGTGTCATCCCCTTTCATCTGCAGATCTGCGCGTTTTCGTCTGGTCTGACAAACGTGGCCTCGCATGACTAAGGCCGCGGACCCGATGCTCTGGGTCCGCGGCCTTTGGGGATCTTGGCCGGTCTGGTTAGACCGGATCCCATGCCGGTTGCGGACCCATTGCACCACCACCAAAGGCGGCGATACGGGTCGTACGGGCGTACTTCTTCTGGCTGATGCGCTGCTGCAGGGCGGCATTCGCCTTGCCAGCCGCATGGGCGGCGTTGCCGAAGCTCACGGCGCTCGCCTGCGGTCGCGGACCCGCGACGCCGGTCGCGGCAGCCGCCCTGGAGGTGACCGCCGTCTCGGCACGCTCACGGGAAACGGCCGCGCAGCCGCCGACGAACGAGGCACCCGTGCGGGACCGCGCGCGCGCTGGCATCGCGGCATCGGCCGTCCAGATGTGGCTCAGCATTCCGGGCACCTCCTTCTTTCGTGCAGCATCACTCGACCGCCTTGCTGAGAGAACTTGCTTAGACCCTAAGCAAGTTCCAGCCAGCCAGGCAACTTAATTTCCGCGGGCGTCTTCAGACGTTATCGAAAGGCAACCGTCCAGTTCAGGACGCTGTTCGAATCAGCCCCTCCTGGACCACTGACACCACGAGCTCGCCTTCCCGCGTGAACAGTTCGCCACGGGCCAGTCCGCGGGCCCCAGCGGCCACGGGAGATTCCTGTGTGTAGAGCAGCCACCGGTCCGCGCGGAACGGCCGGTGGAACCACATCGCGTGGTCCAGGCTGGACCCGACGGTCTTGCCGTCGGCCCAGGACAGCCCGTTGGCCAGCAGCACCGAGTCGAGCAGGGTCATGTCTGACGCGTAGGTGAGGATGCAGACATGCAGCAGCGGGTCATCTGGCAGCTCGCCGTCGGCCCGCACCCAGGCCATGCTGTGAGTGACCCGCAGTGAGGGGTCGCTGACTGCCTCCAGCGACAGCGGGCCTAGGTGCCTGATGTCGATCGGATTCGACCACGAGTACTCAGCGGCAGCGTCGCCGAACAGTTCCTCCATCCGCTCCGCAGCCGAGGGCACCGCCTCGGGCGGCGCCACGTCGGGCATCGGGCGCTGGTGCAGAACCCCTTCTTCTGGATGATGAAACGACGCTGACAGCGTGAAGATCGTCTTGCCGTGCTGTACGGCAGATACCCGCCTGGTGGTGAACGACCGGCCGTCCCTGACCCGGTCGACCAGGTAGATCAGCGGCACCGTCGGGTCGCCGGGCCTGATGAAGTACGCGTGCAGCGAGTGCACTGGCCGATCTTCTGGCACTGTCCGCCCGGCGGCGACGAGTGCCTGGCCGGCCACCTGGCCGCCGAAAACCCGCTGCCGGCGCTCGTTCTCCGGGCTCCGGCCGCGGAAGATGTTGAGCTCAATCTGCTCCAGGTCAAGCAACTCGACCACGGCGTCCAGGGCCTTGCTCATCGCCGCGCGCCTCCCGCCTTCGTGTTAGCCATCTCTGCGCCAGCCATCCCGGGGGCACCGTATCTGTCCAGAAGCCCGGCCAGGAACCGCGATGGCTTCCTCGCCTGCCTGCTGCCCGGCGACCTGGCCAGTGACCAGGACAAGAACAGGCGATCCCGCGCCCTGGTGATGCCGACATACAGCAGCCGCTGCTCCTCGGCGATCGTCTCGGCGGTGGTCGCGTAGACAATCGGCACGGTGCCGTCGACCAGCCCGGGCAGGAACACCACGTCCCACTCCAGGCCCTTCGCGGCGTGCAGCGAGGCCAGCGTCACCCCGCCGGCCTCAGGTTCATGGCCGATAGCGCTTCGCTGCTCAAGCTCAGCAACGAGATCTCCCAGCCTCGCCCCTGGTGCCGCTGCGAAGTAGTCGGCGGCAAGCTGGGCAAGCGCTTCAAGGGACTCCCAGCGCTCCCTGGCCTTGCCTCGCCCGGCCGGCGGGTCCTTAGTCAGACCCAGACCAGTCAGGACCGGCCTGACCACCGCGACCGGGTCCTCCTCGGCTCCGGCAGACCTGGCCGCGACCCGCAGCAAGTTCACGGCCTGCTTCACCTCAGCGCGGTCAAAGAACCGCTCCGTTCCGCGCAGCTGGAACCGGACACCAGCCGAAGCCAGCGCCTCTTCATAGCCGCGCGTCATCGCGTTGGTCCTGACGAGCACCGCGACCTGGCTGGCCGGCGTGCCTGCCCTGATCAAGGCAGCGGCCTGTCGGGCGACATCAGCTGCCTCGTCCGGTTCATCCGCGTACTCCGTCAACTGCGGCGCGGGACCGGGAGCGCGCTGTGCCACCAGCGCCTGGCCGGCCGTGACCAGCATCTTGTTGGCCAGCGCGACCACCTGAGGAGTGGACCGGTAGTTGCGGACCAGGCGGATGACCGTGGCGCCCGGGTACCGCAGCTCGAACCCAGTCAAGTAAGCGGGGGTCGCCCCGGTAAAGGAATAGATGGTCTGCCGCGGGTCGCCTACCACGCACACGTCGTCACGCTCACCCGCCCACTGGTCGAGCAGCAGTTGCTGCAGCGGGTTCACGTCCTGGTACTCATCGACGACGAAGTAGCGGTACCTGTCCCTGACCGCGTCGGCAGCGAACGGGTGCTCGGCCAGGATCGCCGCCGTCAGCTCGAGCACCGATTCGAAGTCGACCAGGTTCCGCTCTCTGCGCAGCACCTCATAACTCGCGTAGAGACCGGCGACCCCGTCCGGCGGCATCGGACCGAACCTGTCTGCCTTGCCGGCAGCGATCGGATAGTCCTCGGGCCTCACCTGAGTGACCTTGGCCCACTCGATGTCTGCGGCGATGTCGCGCAGTTCGGCCGGCTCGAGCCTCAGCCGCAACCGCCGCGCGGCATCGGCGAGCAGCCGGATCTTGGAGTCGATGACCGCGGGGGGCGGACCACCGACGGTGGCCGGCCAGAAATGGGTGAGCTGACGCAGCGCCGCCGAGTGAAACGTCCTTGCCTGAACCTGTTCGAGCCCGGCGCCTGGCACCGCGCGGTTGCCGAGCATGCGGAGCCTGGCGCGCAGTTCGCCCGCTGCCTTGGTGGTGAAGGTCACCGCGAGGACCCGATCAGGCCGCACGACGCCGGTAGCGACCGCGTATCCGATCCGGTGCGCCACCGCCCTCGTCTTGCCAGTGCCAGCACCGGCCAGGACGCAGACCGGTCCCCTGCTCGCCCTGGCGACCTCCCGCTGCTCGGGATCGAGCGCCGCGAGCACCGCGTCAGGCCCCTGCGCCGCACCTGTTTCGCGGCTTTCTTTCTCCACCGGCGCCCTCCCTTTCCGGGCGCCATCCTGCCGTAAGGTGCCGACGTTCGCCGCAGGCTGACGGCCAACGGGGTGCGCTTGCCGAAAAATCACCTCATCTCAGGCCGCCGGGCTGGAAGGTCCTCGCAGATCCGGACGTTAGTAGTGTTCAGGTGTTTCAATGCCGGTCAAGGAGGACTAGGTGGGCATGACCCAGCCACTGACGATGTACACCACGCCATGGTGCGGTTACTGCCGGAGGCTCAAGAGTCAGCTCGCCCGCGAGGGCATCGAGCTCACAGAGGTTGACATCGAGCGCGAACCAGAGGCTGCCGAGTTTGTCATGACCGTAAACGGGGGATATCAGACCGTCCCGACTCTGCTGTTCTCCGATGGCAGCACGCTCACGAACCCGTCTGTGCGCGAGGTCAAGCGGCGGCTGCAGGAATTGGCTGTGCCACTATGTCCGAATTGATCGGCCGTTCGAAGGGTCAGGCGAAGAACGATCCCTCCGATCAGGCCGCGTCCGGCGCCGAGCCGCACCCTTCTGGTGCGCAGCCGGCCGCCGAGCCTGCTGACCTGGCCGCGCTGGCCGAGGTCAGCACCGACGATGCCGTCGTCCGCAGGACCAGGGACGGCTGGCGGGTCGGTGACGCCGATGTGCCGGACCTGACCAGCGCCATGGTCCTTGCTGACCTGATCTCCGCCGAGCTTGCTGCTCCGGAGCCAGCGGCCCAGCCCGCGGACGAGAGCGGGACCGGCGCCGTCGGCGGAACTGCTGCGAGCGCAGCCGCGGGCACAACCAAGGCGACCAGCCCCGTTGCCGTCGGCACAGGGTCTAAGGGGGAACCGCAGGGCCGGACTGAGGCCGCCGCGCAAGACGGTGCCAGCGCGGCTCAGAAAGGTAACGGAAAGGCGAAGGGCAAGTCAGGCAGGTCCAAAGATCCTGCACCTTCCGAAGCCAACAAGCTGCGCACCACAATCGGGCAGCTCGAGCACGCGCTGACCGCGCGGATCAGGGTCGAGCAAGCCATCGGCGTGCTTGCCGAACGGCACCGGATCCAGCCTCGTCAGGCATTTGAGCAGCTCAGGACCGCCGCCAGGAACCGAGGTCGCCGGGTCATCGACATCGCGAGCGACGTCGTGGCCAGCGCGACCAACCCGCTGCTGCAGTTGCCTGACGAGCTTTCCCGGCCGCGCGCAGGTACACGGCAGCCCCGTCGCAACCGCCAGACGCCCACCATTCTGGGCAGCGAGTAACTGCGGATTGACGGAACGTAACGGCGGGTAGATCTCGCCCCAGGGGCCGCGCCGCGGTCCGGGACGAGGGCCTGAACGTGGACGACGGGGGAAATCCTGGCCGCCTGCTGATCATCGGCGGAGCCGAGGACAGGTGCTGCGGCTCCGGCGTTCTGGAACACTTCGTTCAGCTTTGCGGCGCCGACAAGGCTCGCCTCGTGCTGATCACCACCGCAACCGGCCAGCCAAGGCAGGTACTCGCTGAGTACGAGAAAGTGTTCCGGAAGCTCGGCGTCAGGCATATCAAGGAGCTGCCGATCAGCGGCCGCGCCGACGCCGACGGTCAGGACGCTGCCGCCATGCTCAGCAAGGCCACCGGCGTCTTCCTCAGCGGCGGTGACCAGTCCAGGCTGCAAACGCTGGTCGGCTCGAAGATCAACGACCTGCTCAAGGAGCGGCTCGGCGACGGCCTCGTGCTCGCGGGCACGAGCGCGGGCGCGACAGCGCTGGGCAGGACGATGATCCTCGGGGGCAACGGCGCGGAGGTGTCGTCGGCAACGGTGCGGATCGCGCCGGGACTCGGCCTGATCCCGCGCGTCCTGATCGACATGCATTTCGGCGAGCGCGGCAGGTTGCCCAGGCTGCTCAGCGCCGTCGCGCTCGATCCGGACCGGCTCGGCGTCGGGATCGACGAGAACACCGCGGTCTGCGTCCAGCAGGACACCTTTGAGGTGATCGGCAGCGGCACGGTCACGGTCGTCGACGCGCAACGGGCGCCGATCGTCCACGCCGCCTCGGACAGCGACCCGATCACCTTGTTCGACGTGCGTCTGCACCTGCTCCCCGCCGGGTGCGTGTTCGATCTAGCTGCCCGTTCGCCGGCCATCGGCCCGGCGCACGCGCGGTACTGAACTGGCTCGCGGCTGGCGATGAAACCAACCTCAAGGAGCTAACGTGCGGCTTGAACACCTGCGTCATCTGGGCGGCCCGAACATCTTCGGCACCAAGCCGGTGATCCTCGCCCGGATCGAGCTCGACGAGCTGACCTGCAAGGAGACCACGGACTGCGCTGGCTTCGCGGAGCGCCTGCTCGACCTGCTGCCTGGCTTGCGCGAGCACCACTGCGCCGCGGGGCGGCCTGGCGGTTTCGTGGACGCCATGAGCCGCGGCACCTACTTCGGCCACGTCACCGAGCACGTCGCGCTTGAGCTATCCGGGCTGGCTGGCCGCGAGGTGCACCTGGGGCGCACGATGTGGGCGGGTGCAGAGGGCCGCTACGACGTCATGATGGAGTGCCCAGCGGACGAGCCGGAGGACTCCGCGGTTCCGTCTGAGCTGTGCACGCTCGCGATCACGGTGGTCACCGAGCTTTTGGCGCAACGGACCCCGGACGTGACTGCCGACCTCGAGGCGATCGGCAGGACCGCTGAGCGTGATCGCCTCGGTCCCAGCACGGCCGCCATAGCGCAAGCAGCTCGGCTACGGGGTATTCCGGTCAGGCGCGTCGCCGGCCTGTCCATGCTCCGGCTGGGCTATGGCTGTCATCGCAGGCTTGTCAGCGCTGCTATGACGGAGCAGACGTCGGCGATCGGCATCGACATCGCTGGCGACAAGATGCTCGCCAAGAAGCTCCTGGCGCAGGCCGGCATCGCCGTGCCTGAGGGCGTCGTGGCCAAGACAGAGGTGGAGGCGATCAGGGCGGCCGACGCGATCCGAGGCCCGGTCGTCGTCAAGCCGCGGAACGGCAACCATGGCCGGTGCATCACAGTAGGCGTGCAGACGCCGGCGGAGGCGCGCCAGGCTTACCGGCGGGCTGCGGCCGGGTCTGGCTCGTGTGAGGTCATCGTCGAGACCTACGTGCCCGGCAGGGACTACCGGGTGCTCGTGGTCGACGGCGGGGTGGCTGCCGCGGCAGAGCTCAGGCCGCCGTGCGTGACCGGGGATGGCGAGCACACCGTCATCGAGCTGATCGACCTGCTGAACACCGATCCACGGCGAGGACAGGGCCACTCACGGCCGCTTACGAAGATCGCCGTCGATGACGCGATGCTTGCTCACATCGCCTCCGCCGGTTTCCAGCCGGGAACGGTGCCGAGTAACGGACAGCAGATCACGCTGCGCAGGAACGGCAACCTGTCGACCGGTGGCACCAGCAAGGACGTCACCGATCAGGTGCACCCTGATGTTGCCGAGCTCTGCCGCCGCGCCGCCGCGGTGACCGGCCTGGACATCTGCGGGATCGACCTGCGCCTTGAGGACATCAGCGCTCCGCTGTTCGCGCTCAGTCTCGCGGGCTCGGCGCGTTCCGTCCGCAGCCGCCAGGCCGTGGCGGTCATCGAGATCAACGCGTGTCCTGGCCTGCGCATGCACCTCACCCCCGCCGATGGGACTGGCCGGGCGGTGGCCGAGGCCATCGTGGACCGGCTGTACCCGCCAGGTGCGATCTCGAGGATCCCGATCGTCTCCGTCACCGGCACCAACGGCAAGACAACGACGGTGCGGATGATCGCGCACGTGCTGCGCCAGGCTGGCCTGCGTACGGGCATGTCGTGCACCGACGGTGTCTTCATCGGCGGCAGGTGCGTGCTCGAGGCCGACGCGTCAGGGCCGCGATCTGCGGAGATGGTCCTGGACGACACGACCGTCGAGGCTGCCGTGCTCGAGACCGCCAGAGGCGGCATCCTGCGCCGTGGCCTCGGCTATGACGAGGCCGACGTCGCCGTGATCACCAACATTTCCGCCGATCACCTCGGCGAGGAGGGGATCGACGATCTTGAGGAGCTGATCGGCGTCAAGTCGCTTGTGGCTGAGAAGGTACGCCGCGGCGGCAGCGTGGTGCTCAACGCCGGCGACCACTCGACGGCCGCGATCGCCGACCGGCCGGCCGTGCGCCACAACGAGCCGGTGATCAGGTATTTCAGCGTCGCGCCAGGCAACGCGATCATCGAGCGGCACAAGCGGTCGGGTGGCATCTGCTACGAGGCGTCCGACGGCCAGCTGATCGAGACGTCGGGCGGACTGCAGCGCCTGATCATGAACATCGCCGAACTGCCTGGAGCCTTCGACGGCAGGGCGCAGCACGTGGTCGCGAACGCGCTGGCGGCGATCGCTGCAAGCCGGGCGGCCGGCGTGACGGTCAAGGACATCAGGGAGGCGCTGAGCACCTTCACGCCAGGCGCGGTCAACCCGGGCCGTGGCAACGTCTATGCGGTAGCCGCAGGACCGGCCGCGAGCACCGCGACGGGACCCGTGCTCGTCGACTACGGGCACAACGCGGCCGCGCTGCAGGCCACCGGGCAGATGGTGGCCTCGGTCTGGGAAGGCGAGCCAGTCGCGGCGATCACGCTTCCTGGCGACCGCCGCGACGACCTCATCACCGAGTCGGCAGAGGCTGTCGCGACCTGGTTCGGCACCGTTGTCGTCTACGAGGACGAAGACAGGCGCGGCCGGGCTCCAGGCGAGATGCGTGCGCTCGTCGCCGCAGCGATGCGGAGGATCAGGCCTGAAGTGCACGTGACGTTCGCCGACGGCCCGGCGGATGCGCTGCGCTCGGCGGTGGACCTTGCCGCCGGCGCTCCTGTGCTCTTCCTGTACGAAAAACTCGAGCCAGCGCTCGAGGCACTCGAGTCAGTCGGCGCAACGCCGTGGCCTGAAGAGGACCTGATGGGCGACCTGGAAGGCGCTCCGCCGCTCGACGACCTGCCCAGCGACCTCATCAGCAGCGGCAGCCACATCCAAGCGACCGCCAGCCAATCGCCGCCTGGCTCCGCCTGACTCCGGAGCGGTTGAGAAACACCTGATTACTCACCAGCGACACGTCGGCCATTGGCGCGCTAGCGCTGGCGCGCGCGCATCCACCGCTGCGGGCGGCTGAACCTATACGGGCACCTCGGTAGTCGTATAGACAGACAGTCACGCCTGCGCGACGGGGATGTGCCGCGTCCGCCGGAGGTTGCCATGAGCGGTGAGCCTGAAGGCTTCGCGCAGTTCGTCGAGGCGCGCGAACAAGCGCTGCAGCGCACGGCGTGGCTGCTCACCGGCGATCGCGACCTGGCCAAGGACCTGGTGCAGACCGCTCTGGTGCGAGCCTGGCCGCGGTGGGAACGGATCAAGCGGCGCGACGATCCCGAGGTCTACGTGCGCCGGGTCATTGTCAATACCTGGGCAACTTGGTCTCGGCGCAGATGGCGAGCCGAAAAGGCCACCGGAACCCTGCCGGAAGGCCCGGCGCCCGAAGACGTTGCCGCAGACGTCGCGGTACGGCTCGCGATCCGTGGCGCCCTGGCATCGCTGACCGAGCGCCAGCGGGCCGTTCTCGTGCTGCGGGTGTTCGACGACCTGTCGGAGGCGCACGTGGCCAGGATTCTCGACTGCGCGGTCGGGACGGTCAAGAGCACGATGTCGCAGGCACTGGCCAAGTTGCGCAACGACCCCCGCCTAGCTGACTTCATGGAGGCGGAGAAACGATGACCGAACCGCATGGAGACCCGCATGCGACCTTGCGCGGGCTCATGACAACCGCGGCCGACATGCCATTTCCGCAGATCCATATT
>DATELR010000373.1:0-12390 GCA_035276345.1 Streptosporangiaceae bacterium
GCGCACACCGTTCCGGTCCGCTCGGCCGCGGCGACGATCTCCGCCGCGTCTTCGGCAGTGCGGGCGATTGGCTTCTCGAGGTACACCGGCAGGCCTCGCTCCAGCGCGGCGATCGCCGGTTCGCGGTGCACTCCCGGCGGAGTGCAAACGACCAGCGCGCCGAGGTCTTCGGCGTCGAGCAGCTCATGCCAGTCCAGGTACGCCCGTGCGCCCGCGGCCTGGGCAAGAGCCTCGGCGCGCTCCTTGTCGAGGTCGCAGATCGCGACAAGATCCGCGTCTGGCAGCGAGCCCAGGACTCGCGCATGTTCTTGCGCTATCCATCCGGCGCCGATCATGCCTACCCGGATGCTGTCCATGCCGCCTCCCGCGCTGCCGGTGCCCGAACCCGGCTGATGCTACCGGTGCGGGTAGCAATGAGAGGCTTGCGGCATGCGAACTACGTCGCTGGGCGCCAGCGGTCCCGAGGTCGGCGTCATCGGCCTTGGCTGCATGGGCATGACGCACGCCTACGATCTGGAGGCAAGCAGAGACGACGCGACGTCGATCGCGGTCATCCGCCGGGCGCTCGACCTGGGCATGACCCTGATCGATACCGCAGACGTCTACGGCCCCTACACCAACGAGGAACTCGTCGGCCGGGCGCTGGGCGGCGGGCACCGTGAGCGTGCGGTTCTCGCTACCAAGGTCGGCTTGACCGCCGACACCGTCCAGGTCGCCGACCCTGGCAACAGTTCCCCAGGGCTCGCCAGGGACGGGCGCCCCGAGCACGTGCGCCAGTCGATCGACGCCAGCCTGCGCCGGCTCGGCACCGACCACGTGGACCTGTACCAGCTGCACCGGGTGGACCCGCAGGTGCCGCTCGAGGAAACCTGGGGCGCGATGGCCGAGACGGTAGCGGCGGGCAAGGCGCGGCTGATCGGCTTGTCCGAGGTGACAGCGGATGAGATCAGGCGAGCGCAGGCCGTCCACCCGGTGGCGTCGGTGCAGTCCGAACTGTCGCTGTGGACACCGGACGCCCTGGCCGAGGTGCTGCCGTACTGCGAAGAGCACGGGATTGCGTTCTTGCCGTTCTCCCCGCTCGGGCGCGGATTCCTGACCGGGCGGTTCGCATCGCCTGACGACCTACCGCAGCAGGACTTCCGTCGCGGGCTGCCGCGGTTTCAGCAGGACGCGCTGGAGGCGAACCTGGCCATCGTCAGCCTGGTCCGCGAGGTCGCGGGGCGAACAGGCGTGTCCCCGGCTCAGGTGGCGCTGGCATGGGTACTTGCGCAGGGTCGGTACGTGGTACCGATCCCGGGCACGAAGACGCCTAGATATCTGGCGGACAACGCAGCGGCAGCAGATGTCCAGCTGAGCGACGCCGACCTGTCGGACCTCGATGCGGTGCCCGCCCCTGTTGGCCCACGCTACTGAGCAGGCCATCCGCCAGCGCACGAGAATCTGCCGCCGGAGATCCGCCTGAGCCTGCCAACCATGAGGTGATACCGTGCGTCTGCTTATTAGTCGGATGCCATTTTCTATGAGCAGCATGGAGCGCTCTTGTTGTGGAGATACCTGGTCCTGCTGAGTTCGGCCGCGATGCTCGTGGCCTTCGCCATTCAGCCGGCCGAAGCCGGCACCGGCGGCGAACAGCCGCCTGCTGGCGTGGTCAAGCCGACCCCTCCCACCAACCTGCCGCACCTGCCGGCTAACACGCCGCAGGTCCAGCAGATCCGCCAGCTGGTCCAGTGCGGCGACACGATGTACGCGGTCGGCACCTTCTCCGCGATCAGGAAGGGCAGCACTACCTATACGCGTAACAACGTCTTCAGCTTCAAGGCCACCGCGCCGTATACGGTCACCAGCTGGGCTCCGAACGTCGTCGGGACCTACGGCACCACGGCTAATCCGAGCAACACGGTCAACACGATCGCGTTTGTCAACCACAACTGCGCGAACGCCTACATCGGCGGCCACTTCTCGTCGGTCAACGGCATGGCCACAAAGAACATCGCTGAGATCAGCACCACCACAGGCAACGTGGTCAAGACGTTCGCGTCGAACGCCTCTGGCGCAGTGCAGACGCTGGTCGGGACGCACGCACGGCTGATCACCGGCGGGAATTTCACCACGATCAACGGGGATTCCGGTGATCCGTACCTGGTGAGCCTGAACCCGACGACCGGCAAGAGCGACGGATTCTTGCATCTGGACGTCAAGGGGAACTACCAGTTCCCTGGCGTGCATGCCAATGCGACGCACATCTACGCGATGCAGCTCAGCCATGGCGGCCGGCAGATTCTGACCGAGGGCGACTTCACCTCAGTCGGCGGCCAGCCGCGCCAGCAGGCGTTCATCCTGAACATCGGCGGCGGCACGGCCGCCGTCACCGGCTGGAACGCGCCAGATTTCACCATCAACTGCGCGCCAGGCGAGCCGTTCTACGTGCAGGATGGTGCGTGGAGCCCCGGCGACTCCACCGTCTACTTCGGCACCACCGGATACCGTCCCAACCTCAATCACAACCCGCCAATGACCGGGCCGTGTGACGCGGCGCTGGCCTTCCCTTCAACGCCCACCACGGTTGACCCGCTCTGGACGAACTACACCGGCTGCGACTCGCTGTACTCCACCGCGGCCGACAGCAAGGCCGCGTATTTTGGCGGGCACGAGCGCTGGTCGATGAACGGGGACGACTGCGATGAGCTGGGACCTGGCGGCTATCCGGCGCCCGGAATGGAAGGCCTGGACCCTGCTAACGGTGCGCTGTACATCAATTCCGACGGCTCGGCCGGCTACTACAGCAGGGCTCGCGGGCTCGGGGCTGACTACATGGTGACGACCAGCGCGGGGCTCTGGATCGCTAGCGACAACCTCGACCAGAGCCAGTACTGCGGAAGTGTGTCGACGTCAGGCATCTGCTTCCTGCCGTACTAGGGCTGGAGCGAAAAATCGTTTCGCGAGCACGCGGGTCTAAGTATGTGAGGGCGAGGAAAGGAACCCGAACATGCGTAAGAACCGCACCAGCGACGCCGCGGCCGTCCGCGAGGTCACCAAGCCCGACGAGCAGTGGCGCACTGAGCTAACCCCGCAGCAGTACAGCGTGCTGCGCAAGGCGCACACGGAGCGCCCGTTCACGGGCGAGTACGTGCACAACCACGAGGACGGCTACTACCGCTGCGCCGGATGCGGCAGCCGGTTGTTCGCGTCCGACGCGAAGTTCGAGTCGGGTACCGGCTGGCCGAGCTTCTATGAGCCAGCGGTCGCGGAGGCCGTCGAGTTGCGGCCCGATGACAGCCTCTTCATGCGGCGGACCGAGGTCATCTGCCGACGCTGCGGCGGTCACCTCGGACACGTCTTCAACGATGGTCCGGCCCCGACCGGCGACAGGTACTGCATCAACTCATGCTCGCTGGCCTTCGAGCCGGCGGGTGAGGGCACCTGACCAGCTAGCGCTGCGATCGGGCGCTCCGGAGGATGATGCGGTGATGGACGACCATCGGTGGACGCAGCGGCACATCTCGCAGTACGTCGAGGGTGAGCTGAGCCCGCGCGGACGGCGCAGATTCCATCGCCACGCCCAGGGGTGCACTGAGTGCACCCGCGCCGTCCGCGCCATGCGGGCGCTGGTGTACGCGATGCAGGGCCTCGGCGGGCCGGCCGGCGTCCGTGCTCCGGCGACGATCTTTTCCAGGGTCCGGCTGGCGGCCCCAGCCGGACCGGGCTCACCTGAGAGCGCATGATGTGGCCGCTGGCCGGCCAGCGCATCGACCACCCGGGCGATACCGAGTCGAGCCTGATCGCCCGGGCTAAGGCCGGAGAAGCCGTCGCATTCGAGCAGCTGTCCAGCGCGTACGCCGACCGCATTTTCATGCTCCTGCTGCGGCTACTGGGCGACCGCGGCGATGCCGAGGACATTGCCCAGGAGGTCATGCTGCGGGCGTGGCGCGCGATCGGCACCTTCCGCGGCAACTCCAGTTACTTCACCTGGCTGTACCGGATCGCAGTTAACGAGGCCAACCGCGCGCTTCAGCGCCGGGCGCGGCGACCCGCAAGCGTGCCGATCGGCCGCGATGAGCTGCAGCTGCCTGGCTCCGGCCTGGACGACCCGGCCCTTCGCGCGGAGACTCGCGAGCTCCGGATCGCCCTGCTAGGCGCCTTGCGCGACCTGCCACCCGAACTGCGGATCGCCATCGTGCTCCGCGATATTGAAGGGCTATCCACTCAGGACGCCGCCGAAGTAGCCGGCCTGGGCCAGGCTGCGTTCAAGAGCAGATTGCACCAGGCCAGGCTGCGCGTCCGCGCTGCGGTGGGCGACGAGGCACTGGTGGCAAGCGGCGGCTGAGCCACCTAGGCGAGTATCGGTTCACCTGTCTCCAGCAGGGACTTCAGGCTTGAGATCACCGCTGGCCAGCCGTCACTGATGCTTTGCAGCACGACGCTGCCCGGTTCGAAGCCGTCATGCACGACCGTCAGGCGGACATGCTCGCCTACGGGCTCGATCTCGAACGTGACCTTGGAGCGCGGCTCGGCCGAGGCCTTCGCGCGGTACTCGTCGCTGACGTCATAGGCCTGTGCCCACTCCGGCGTGAACGTGTGCCAGGTGTAGGACAGCCGCCGGTAAGGATCGGCCTCCAGCACGACCTGCTCGGGATCGGCGATCGTGACGCCGTTCTTTTCCAGCTTCACGGTCATCGGCGAGCCGGCCTGCCAGTCCGTTTCGAACGCCGTTCTCCAGTACCTGAGGGTGAAGGCGGGATCGGTTAGCCCGCGCCAGAGCTCCTCGGGCGTCGTGCGGATGTAAGTGGTGTAGACGAACTCGGGCCTGTCCATGCTGGATCCCTCCAGGGCTGTTTTCAGATCGGACAGCGCGGCGACACGGCGCTGGTCGTACCGGTTGATCCACCGCTCGGCGATGTCGCTGATCGGCGCGGCATTGAGGTAATGCAGCTTCTCCCTGCCGCGCCACACGGTGGTCACGAGGTTGGCGTCCTCCAGGATCGCCAGGTGCTTGCTGACCGACTGCCGCGCCATGTCGAGCCCCGCGCACAGTTCACGCAGGGTCCGGCCGTTTCGGGCATTCAGGCTGTCAAGCAGACGCCTGCGGCTGGGATCCGCAAGCGCCCTGAACACCTCGTCCATCGCGCGGCCGCCTCTCCGGCTAGCAATATGCAGCCTCGTGGCTGCCTATATTAGGCAGCCAAACGGCTGCATGTCAACGCGGGCCTCTGGCCACGGGCCAGAAAGCAGCTGCGATGAGAATCAGCAGCGGGCCTGAGTTCGGGTCGGTCGCCTGACCCGCCAGGAGCTCGCCAAAGCCCTGCACTACCCAGATGGCAACGCCCGCGACGACGGCGGCGACAACACCCAGCCTCGCCAGCCGCCCGGACGCCACGGCCACGGCAGCCACGCCGCACAGCGCGGCGAGAACCGCGACCAGGTACGTGCCATGCGCCGAGCGCGTATCGGGCAACAGCGCGGCGCACCCGAGGCCAGCCCACAGAACGGTCCACGCCGTTCTGGCACCGAAGCGGCCAAGCGGGCTGGTCTCAGCCACGCAGCCGACGTGCGGGTCTGGCTCGGACTCCGGCCGCGGCCAGGCGAGCAGCGCGACGACCACGTACAGCACGGCGGCGCCTGGTGCGCCGCCGAACGGATCGAAGTTGTCGGTCAGCACACCGCCGAAGCCTTCGCCGAGCCACCAGACCGCGAGCGACCACGCGATCGAGGCAGCCAGAGCCATTCGCACCGCCGGCCGCCAGAACAACCCAAGGGCGAGCGCCAGCTGAAGCGTCGCGAACGTCGCGTTGGCGACCACGATGTGCCCGAGCATCAGCTTCGCCGCCCAGATAATGGGCCGCGCAACGATGTCCGGGTTGCCGGGCGCCGTGCTGAGGATGGCGTCGCGGACGAATGCCTTGGTGAACATGTACGGCTGGAACTGCAGCGCCGCGTCGAGCAGCCAGGTCACGCCGAGCGCGACCTGCACCGCCCTGCGTCTTGCTGCGAGCCCCGACCGGGACCGAACACGCCTGTAGTCGCGATCTCGGTCGAGGATGGCCGCGGCGCCGCCGCGGGCCCCGGCCTGGATTCTCAACGGCACGGCTAGCTCCCTGCTGGTCGCCGGGTTGTCGCAACGACCGTAGGCAGAGTTCAGCTACCGCCGGATCGGCGTAACTGCCCGGCTTAGCCAGACAGTTACCTAAGTTGCGGCGCGCGCTGCCCACGTCTGCGCGCCGCGCGGCCTTACCAGGTGATCCCGCGCCCGTATGCGTAGTCCTTGTCGATCACCAGCGTCCCCGCCACGTGATCGCCGACTCGCTGGCGGTACTGCGAGCAGATGATCGTGATGAAGCCGACGAGCCCGAAGAAGAGCGTGTCGACGATGAGCAGGATGCCGCGGATCAGCAACTGCGCGACGCTGGCAGGAGTTCCGTCCTTGCTAATGATCCGAAGGCCGAAGAGCTGCATTCCGAAGGTCTGGCCGCCGGTCGTGCGCGGGCGCTCGACCCAGTACCAGTAGTAGACGGCCAGGGCGATAGCGGTCGCCAGCAGCCAGCCGAGGCCGCCGAGGAAACCGTGGCCGCGGTCCAGCAGCCAGTAGGCCAGGCCGGGGATGATCCCGGACAGGATGTAGTCCACGATGTACTGGAACACACGGCGGCCGGTAACCCTCGTCGCCTTTTCGCTGACCGGGCTCGGCGGACGCTGACCGCCCCATTGGGAAGGCATGCCTCCGGCCTGTCCTGACGGCGTTGATCCCGGCTGACCGGGATACTGACCCTGCGCCGTACCTGGCTGCCCGGCCGGGCTCCCGTCAGGCCTGTCGCTGCTCATATGTTCCCCCCGATCGGCGCCCCGATACAGGGCGCGTCATTGCACGTGTACTACCCCAACCCGAGCATGCGACACGCCGGGAGGAGCAGGTCAGAGCAGCGCGCCGCTATCTGCTGAGGAATATGTGGAGGCTAACCTCCACAACAGCCTGAATGGGTCTACGATCGGATCCAGATCACGAAGGTCCAGGCATTCGAGACGCAGCGCAAGGAGCGAGATGGGTACTTGGCAGCTCGATCCCTATCACACGCAGGTCGAATTCTCCGCGAAGCACCTCGGAATGATGACGGTCCGCGGCCACTTCGCCGAGGTCAGCGCCACCGGCGACATTCATCCTGACCGGCCGGAAGCCTCTAAGGTGCAGGCTACGATCTCCACGGCGAGCATCCGCACCAACCACGAGGTCAGGGACAACGATCTGCGCTCGTCGAACTTCCTCGAGGTAGAGAAGTATCCGGTCATGACGTTCGAGAGCACCGGAATTGAGCCGGCGGGCGAGGACCTTTACAAGCTCACCGGCGACCTCACCATCAAGGGAAACACCCGGCCTGTGACGCTCGAGGTGCGCAAGTACGGCGAGTTCAATGACCCGATGATGGGCCACAGGATCGCCTACGGCGCCACTACGCAGATCAACCGGAAGGACTTCGGGCTGAGCTTCAGCATGGTGCTGGATGGCCGGTTCGTCGTCAGTGAGGACATCCAGATCTCGATCGAGGGCGAGCTGGTCGAGCAGCAGGAAGAGGCTACAGCCGAAGCTTCCGAGAGGTAGAGCTGCCCGCAGGCGGGGAACAGGAAGCGAATGAGCTTCCGAACCTGGGCCGCTCGCTGGCCTGTTTACCGCCAGCTCACCGGAGGCGACCCGCTGGGCCGTGGTGCCGCGGCGAAGAGCCAGGCCACCAGCCAGCTGGTCCCGCGGGTCGCCGATGCCGACAGGGTCGTGAAGTCAATCTGCCCGTACTGCGCTGTCGGCTGCGGCCAGAACGTCTACGTGCAGCACGGCGCCGTCACGCAGATCGAGGGCGACCCCGATTCACCGGTCAGCCGGGGCAGGCTCTGCCCCAAGGGATCGGCTAGCTTGCAGCTGACCACCGGCCCCGCCCGCAGGTACCAGGCGCTGTACCGCAAACCGCACGGGACCGAGTGGGAGCAGCTCGACCTGGACACCGCGATGGACATGATTGCCGACCGGGTCGTCGCGGCAAGGACGGCGGGCTGGCAGCAGGAAGTCGAAGGCAAGCACACGCGGCGCACGATGGGGTTCGCGAGCCTGGGCGGCGCGACGCTGGACAATGAAGAGAACTACCTGATCAAGAAGTTGTTCACCGCTCTGGGAGCAGTGCAAATCGAGAACCAGGCGCGGATATGACACTCCGCCACCGTCCCCGGTCTGGGGACTAGCTTCGGCCGCGGTGGCGCGACAAATTTCCAGCAGGACCTGCAGAATTCCGATTGCATCGTCATCGAGGGTTCCAACATGGCCGAGTGCCACCCGGTCGGCTTCCAGTGGGTGGTAGAGGCCAAGGCCCGCGGCGCCAAGGTCATCCACATTGACCCGCGCTTCACCAGGACCAGCGCGCTCGCCGACATGCACGTGCCGCTTCGTGCTGGCACCGACATCGCGTTCCTCGGCGGCATCATCAACTACGTCCTGCAGCACGAGAAATACTTCAAGGAGTTCGTGCTCGCCTACACGAACGCGGCCACCATCGTGTCCGAGGATTTCACCGACACCGAGGATCTGGACGGCGTGTTCTCCGGGCTCGACCGGGAGAACCGCTCCTACGACCTGCGGACCTTTCGGTACGAGGGCATGGAGGTCCAGGCCGCGTCCGGTGAGCGAGACCTGGAGTACGAGGACAAGACCGGCGAAAGCGACGAGGACAGGAAGGTCAGAGCCGAGCGTGCCACCGCGGTGAGGCGGTCACGGTCGTCCATCCAGCGAGCGGCGCGCGGCGAGAGTCACGGCTCGGGCGGCGCCGCGATCGGCGAAGGCACGCCTGAACACGATCCGACCTTGACCCATCCGCGGTGCGTGTTCCAGATTCTGAAGCGGCATTTCTCTCGCTACACCCCTGAAGTAGTCGAACAGCTCTGTGGCGTGCCTGCCAGCGAGTTCACCCGCGTCTGCGACATGCTCACCGAGAACTCTGGCCGCGACCGGACCACCATGATCGTGTACAGCGTCGGCTGGACGCAGCACACGGTAGGCGTCCAGTACGTCAGGACGGCCTCGATCCTGCAAGCGCTGCTGGGCAACATCGGGCGTCCCGGCGGCGGGATCATGGCGCTCCGAGGGCACGCATCCATCCAGGGTTCGACTGACATCCCGACCCTGTTCGACCTGCTGCCCGGCTACATCCCGATGCCGCACGCGCATGTCAGCGAGAACCTCGACGCCTTCGTGCAAGCGGAATCCGCCGAGAAGGGCTTCTGGGCCGGCACCCGCGCCTACCTGGTCAGCCTGCTGAAGGCCTGGTGGGGGGATGCAGCCACGGCCGAGAACGACTTCTGCTTCGGATACCTGCCGAGACTGACCGGCAGTCACAGCACCTACGAGACGGTCATGGCCCAGCTGGCCGGGCAGTGCAAGGGCTACTTCCTCTTCGGTGAGAACCCGGCCGTCGGCTCGGCGAACGGGAAGCTGCAGCGGCTCGGGATGGCGAACCTGGACTGGCTGGTCGTCCGCGATTTCTCCCTGATCGAGAGCGCGACCTGGTGGAAAGACGGCCCGGAGATCGAGACCGGCGAGCTCAGGACGGAGGACGTCGGCACCGAAGTCTTCTTCCTGCCGGCGGCGGCGCACACCGAGAAGGCAGGCAGCTTCACCAACACGCAGCGCATGCTGCAGTGGCGCCACAAGGCGGTTGACCCGGGCGGCGACGCTCGCAGTGATCTGTGGTTCACCTATCACCTGGGTCGCCTCATCCGCGCGAAGCTGGCCGGTTCGGCCGATCAGGTCGACCGGCCGGTCCTGGACCTCACCTGGGAATACCCGACTTCAGGCGAGACCGACGATCCTGACTCAGAGGCGGTGCTCGCCGAGATCAACGGCCGGGACGCCGACGGCAGGCCGCTGTCTTCGTACACCCAGCTTGCCGAGGATGGCTCGACTGCCTGCGGATGCTGGATCTACTGCGGCGTCTTTGCCGACGGCGTGAACCAGGCTGCGCGCCGCAAGCCGCACACCGAGCAGGACTGGGTTGCGGCCGAGTGGGGCTGGGCATGGCCGGCCAACCGCCGCATCCTGTACAACCGCGCGTCGGCCGATCCCGAGGGTAAGCCATGGAGCGAACGCAAGGCCCTGGTGTGGTGGGACGAGGAAAGCGGCAAGTGGATCGGCCACGACGTTCCTGACTTCGTCGCGGACAAGGCGCCCGGCTATCGGCCGCCTCCGGATGCCCGCGGGCCGGCCGGGTTGTCAGGAACCGATCCGTTCATCATGCAGGCCGACGGCAAGGCGTGGCTCTACGCTCCGGCGGGGGTGAACGACGGCCCGCTGCCCGCGCACTACGAGCCGCAGGAATCGCCGTTCAAGAACCTGCTGTACGGCCAGCAGCGCAATCCGGTCCGGCAGGTCCTGTCCTTTGTGCATCCAGACAACCGGATGGAGCCAAGCGACGGCAGTCCCGGCTCGGCTGTGTTCCCCTTTATTGCGACTACCTACCGGCTGACCGAGCATCACACCGCTGGCGGAATGAGCCGGTGGCTGCCGTATCTGTCTGAGCTGCAGCCTGAGTTCTTCTGCGAAGTCTCGCCAGAGCTCGCGGCCGAGCGCGAGCTCGAGCACTTGGGCTGGGCCACGATCATCACGGCGCGGAACGCGGTCGAGGCTCGTGTGCTGGTCACCGACCGGGTGCCGCCGATCATCGTGCAGGGACGCCAGACGCATCACATCGGGCTGCCCTACCACTGGGGGACGTCGGGATATAGCACCGGCGACGCAGCCAACGACCTGGTCGCGCTGAGCCTGGACCCGAACGTGCACATCCAGGAAGACAAGTCGTTCTCCTGTGACATCCGCGCAGGCCGACGGCCGCGCGGGCGCGCGAAGGCCGAGCTGGTGCGCGATTACCAGCAGTGGGCCGGGATCACGCAAGACACGGGGATGAGCATATGACCAGCACGGACTCCAGCACCGACCTGGGCCGCGCCGGTCCGGCCTGGCTGCCAGACCCGCTCCGGGCCGGCCTACGGTCGGCTCTTGATGAATACGCGGATCCGGCGACGTCGACCGGGTACGTCGATCATCCGCCCAGGGTCGGCTTCTTCACCGACACGTCCGTGTGCATTGGCTGCAAGGCGTGCGAGGTCGCATGCAAGGAGTGGAACCAGATCCCCGAGGACGGCCTGACGTTGACCGGCATGTCGTACGACAACACCGGCGGGCTCAGCGCGGATAGCTGGCGGCACGTCGCTTTCATCGAGCAGCACAAGCAGGTCGGGGTTCAGGAGGCAGGCGGCGACGGGGAAGGTGACTTCCGGTGGCTGATGTCCTCCGACGTCTGCAAGCACTGCACCCACGCGGCCTGCCTGGACGTCTGCCCCACCGGAGCCCTGATGCGGACCGAGTACGGCACCGTGATCGTGCAGGCCGACGTCTGCAACGGCTGCGGCTACTGCATCCCTGCCTGCCCTTACGGCGTGATCGACCAGCGCGAGGACGATGGCCGCGCGTTCAAGTGCACGATGTGCTACAACCGGCTCGAAGTGGGGATGGAGCCGGCCTGTGCGAAGGCATGCCCCACCGAGTCGATCCAGTTCGGGCCGCTGGACGAGTTGCGTCAGCGAGCCGAAGGCCGCGTGGCCGAGTTGCACGAGCGCGGTATGACGGAGGCCAGGCTCTACGGCGAGAATCCCGGCGACGGCGTGGGCGGAGACGGCGCGTTCTTCCTGCTGCTCGATGAGCCGGAGGTCTATGGGTTCCCGCCCGATCCCGTTGTGACCACGCGCGACCTGCCGGCGATGTGGCGCCGGGTGGGCGTGGCGGCGATCGGGCTTGCTGCCGGCGCTGCTGCTGCTTTCGCGGGCGGGCTGCTCGATCGGTCAGGGAGCCGGTCTTGATCCGGCACGAGGGCCGACGGGGCAGGACCGGCGAGCGCGGCTCGGTCATGGCGCAGGGTAGGCACCGGCGTGGCGCGGATGGCGGGCGCCGCAGACGCGCTGGCCTGGGCTTGCGAGGCTCGCGCGGTGAACAGCCGATGGTGCCCGATGCCCAGTTCAGCTCCTATTACGGAAAGCCCATCATCAATGCGCCAGTGTGGGGCTCGCCCGAGATCCCCGGCTACCTGTTCCTCGGCGGCCTTGCGGGGGCGTCGTCGCTGCTCGGCGCAGGCGCACAGCTGACCGGCCGAGCCGGGCTGGAACGGGTCGTCAAGGCCGGAGCCGTGGCCGCAGGAGGCCTCTCGATCATCGCGCTCGTCGGTGACCTGGGCCGTCCCGAGCGTTTCGTCAATATGCTGCGCACGTTCAAGGTGACGTCGCCGATGAGCGTGGGTTCTTGGCTGCTCAGCGGGTACCTCCCGCTGGCCTTCGCCGCGGGCGGATGCGCGCTGACCGGCCGCCTGCCGCGGA
>DATELR010000374.1:0-4379 GCA_035276345.1 Streptosporangiaceae bacterium
GCCGGCCAGTCCCGGCCCTCGCCGGCCCGCGACGGTGGCCGGGACGACGCCGCCGGCTGGACCGTGCGGGTCAGTACTGATGAGGACCTGCATGCGCTCGTCCTGCGGATACTCAAGATCGCCGACAATCCGAAGCTGCGAAGGGACCTGATCAGCGGCCGGGCGCGGTTCCGGCTGTCGGGAACACCGGCCGCGGCGCCAGTAGTCACGCATCAGGTGGAAAAGGGCGCCGTTACCGAGCGGGTTGTCGCGGCCGCGGCTACGGCCGGTGCCCGGCTGGTGCTCGGGCCGCGAGCCGTGCTCACTCCGCTCGCCAGAGACAAGGCCAGGGCGCTTGGCGTCCCGATCGAGCGCGCTCCGACCAGCGCAGAGAAAGGGCAGTGATGCTGCAAGGAACGGTCGTCGGCAACGTCTGGTCGACCAAGCGGATTGATGGCCTGCCTAATGGCGCCTTCCTGGAGGTGGAAGTCGCAGGCTCGGGCGACCGCCTGGTCGCATTCGACGTGCTTGGCAGCGGTCCTGGCGAGCGGGTGCTGATCGCTCAGGGATCCGTCGCTTCCGGCTGGCTGCCGGACCGGCCGCCAGTCGACGCCCTCATCATCGGCTCGATCGACGAGCCGTCCGCTGCCGCTAGCCCGGCCGTCGCCGCTGCTCGGAAACGCCAGGGCGGCAAATCCAAGAAGGCGACCTGACCGGTCTGTGAGTCCTGTTATGCGAAGAAAATAGAGAGGATGCACCAATGGCACAGAACGCGCTCGGCATGATCGAGACCAAGGGGTACGTCGCTGCGCTCGCCGCGGCCGATGCCATGGTCAAGGCGGCGAACGTGGTGATTGTCGGGCGGCAGGAGGTGGGCGACGGGCTCGTGGCCGTGATCATTAATGGCGACGTGGGTGCCGTGAAGGCCGCCACCGAAGCGGGGGCCGAGACGGCGGCCAGCGTTGGCGAGCTTGTTTCGGTGCACGTGATACCAAGGCCGCACGGCGAGCTTGGCAAGCATTTCGTGGTCTCGGAGTGACCGCACCTGCTCAGGTGCAAGGGGGTGCTCACCCCGGGCCGACGCAGGCGGTTGGCAGGCGCACCGAGCTCCGGGTCTACCTGCCCATTGCAGGGCTGCAGCGGCAGTTCGCCGCCTACCTCGGCACGCCCACCAGGGCACGCGGGTACCCGCCCGCCGAAGGGGATCACGCGCTGATCGTCGAGGTCGCTCCCGGGCTGGCGATCGAGCGGGTTACGGACCTTGCGCTGCGGGCCGAGCCCGCCATCGAGCCAGGGATCTTGTTCGTGGAGCGGCAGTTCGGCGTGCTCGAGGTGCACTCACCGGACGCGAATGCGGTCGAGCGGGCTGGCCAGGCCATTCTGACCGGCCTCGGCTTGCGCGCCAGTGACCAGCTCAAACCGTCGCTGCAGTACCTCGACATCATCACCGACGTCACCGACCAGCAAGCGGTGATCATCAACAGATCGCGGCAGGCTTCGATGCTGCTGCCCGGCCAGTCCCTGCTGGTCTGCGAGATGGTTCCCGCGCTGTTCGCCGCCGTGGCCGCGAATCAGGCGGAGCGGGCCGAGCCTGCGAACACGCTAGTGGACGTCGCGATGATCGGCGCATCCGGCCGCCTCTACATCGCGGGAACCAGCGAAGGCGTCAGCACCGCCGGAGCCGAGATCGAGCGCCTGCTCGCCAGCATCGAAGGACGCAGCCGGTGAGCACGACCGACACCTCGCAGGAGGCAGTTCTCCGCGGCTACGACCCGTTCGCGCGAGCTGCGCTTGAGCCGTTCGGGCTTCCCGCCGATGCCCACATCGCCCTGCTCAGCCTGTCCGAGAACGCGACGTACCGGATCGATGACCCAGCCGCCAGCCGCACCGTCGTGCTGCGGGTGCACAGGACCGGGTACCACCCGCCCGGTGCGGTTGCCTCCGAACTTGCCTGGCTGCAGGCGCTCCGCAGGGATGAAGGTTTGCTGACGCCTGCGGTTTACAAGTCGGCCGACGGGCGCGAGGTCGTCGACATCACCGTCGGAGAGCTGACCAGGCAGACCGTCCTGTTCGAGTGGTTGCCGGGGACCGAGCCGCCTGACGACCAGCTGACCGAGAAGTTCGAGTTGCTCGGCGAGATCTGCGCGCGGATGCACCGCCATTCGCAATCGTGGCAGCGCCCGGCCGGCTTCGTCCGGTTTGACTGGGACTTCGACTGCTGCGTCGGAGACGCGCCGCGCTGGGGCCGCTGGCAAGACGGCATCGGCGTCGGTCCCGCCGAGCTGGACACGCTGTCGCGGGCAGCAGCGCTGATGTCGGACCGGCTCGGCAGGTACGGGCAGGCCAAGGACCGGTTCGGGCTGATCCACGCCGACGTCCGGCTGGCGAACCTGCTCGCGGACGGCGAGGACATCCAGGTGATCGATTTCGACGACTGCGGGTTCGGCTGGTTCATGTTCGACCTGGGGACGGCCGTCAGCTTTATCGAGCATGACCCGCGAGTGCCCGAGCTGTGCGACGCCTGGGTTCGCGGCTACCGGAGGGTGGTGCCGCTATCCGAGGCCGACGTCGCGGAGATCCCCACCTTCGTGCTGCTGCGCCGGCTCCAGCTCGTCGCGTGGGTCGGTTCGCACCGGTTCGCTGACGCTGCGCTTGAGCTCGGGGCCGAATTCACCCAGGGAGCCTGCGAGATCGCCGAAAAGTACCTGTCGGCGCAGCGCTAGCGTCCTTTCCTTCATCGCCAAGGGAGGCAATGATGTTCGATTCGATCAGGGGCCGGTCCGTGCTGGTGACCGGCGGTACCAAGGGCATCGGCAAGGGAATCGCGGCGGGGTTCGCGAACGCCGGCGCCAACGTCGTGATCACCGGCAGGGACGCCGCGGCCGGCGAGCGCACGGCGGCGGAGCTGACCGCCACGGCTGCCGCAGCCAGCCCAGGCGGCGGGACCGTGACCTACGTGAGCGGCGATGTCGGCGATCAGGCAAGCTGTGCCGAAGTCGTCGCCGCGACGATCGCGGCGCACGGCGGGCTCGACGTCGTGTGCTGCAACGCCGGAATCTTCCCTGCATCGCCGCTCGCCGAAATGACGTCAGCCGAGCTCGACGAGGTGCTCGGCACCAACCTCAAGGGCACCTTCTTCACCGTGCAGGCAGCACTGTCCGCGCTGCGCGATTCTGGCCACGGCCGCGTGATCCTCACCTCGTCGATCACCGGGCCCATCACCGGCTTCGCCGGCTGGTCGCACTACGGCGCGAGCAAGGCTGGCCAGCTCGGGTTCATGCGGTCGGCGGCGCTGGAATTCGCGAGGTCAGGCATCACCGTGAACGCCGTGATGCCGGGCAACATCATCACCGAAGGCCTCGACGACCTCGGCGCCGACTACCTGGCCAGCATGGAGGCGTCCATCCCGCTCGGCCGGCTCGGCAGTGTCGCGGACATCGCGAACGCCGCCCTGTTCCTCGCCTCTGACGAGGCCGGATACATCACCGCGCAGACCATCGTCGTCGACGGCGGCCAGACCGTGCCCGAGTCGCTGGAGGCTATGGTGTGAGCCAGGTCGCTGACACCGGCGCGGACCGATCTGGCCAGACTGATCGCCGCGAGCGCGCCGATCTGCGGCTGGTGGACGAGGCGCGGCACCGCCTGCTGGACATGATCTCGTCAGGGACGCTGCGGCCCGGCGACAAGCTAGGCACCGAGCGCGAGCTGGCTGCCGAGCTATCGGTGAGCCGGTCGACGCTGCGGCAGGTGCTGGCGGTACTCGCCCAGTCCGGCGTCGTTCGCCGTGTGCCAGGCCGGGCGGGCGGTACGTTCGTCGCGCATTCCAAGGTCGACCGCGACCTGTCGGTGATCGTCGGTCTGCCTGAGTACCTGCGCCGCCAGGGCTTCGTGGCGGGCACTCAGGTGCTGTCGGCGACGATGACGGGCGCCGACGACCTGACCGCTACTCAGCTGGACATGACTGCGGGCGGCCTGGTCGTCGACATCGTGCGGATCAGGCTGGCCGACGCGGTGCCGATCTCGCTCGAGCGGGTCAGGCTGCCTGCCGACCTAGTGCCGGGGTTGCTCGAGCTGCCGCTCGGTGGCTCGATCTACGACCTGCTCGATCAGCAGTACGCGATGACGCCGCAGGACGTGGTCGAGCATCTCGAGGTGGTGGAGGCGAGCGCCGACGAAGCGGCACTGCTCGGCATCGCGGAGGGTGCCCCGCTGCTGGCGATCACCAGGACATCCCGGACCTCCGATGGCGTGGCGTTCGAGTTCTCCAACGACCTGTTCCGCGCCGACCGCACCTGCGTCACGTTCCGCACGAAGGCCGAGCGGGCGGAGATCGTCGGCCGGCCCGCGGGGGAGCGGACCGTCGACATTAGGCCCGTGGTTGGAAGCACCGTGGTTGGAAG
>DATELR010000375.1:0-2524 GCA_035276345.1 Streptosporangiaceae bacterium
CCTGGTGCCGGTTGGCGCGCACCCCGGCTTCCACCGCGTCAGGTATCGCCGATAGTGCGATGAGCGGATTGACGTCGGAGCGCTCGAGGGCCGTCAGCGCAAGCAGTCGGTCGGCCGCTGCCGGCGCCCGGCCCGCGGTGAGCTCGATGAAGCCAAGCGTGAACTCGGCGGCGCTGACCAGAAATGCCGAACCACGCCGCTGACCGATGGCATGGGCCTCCGCCGCGTGGCGGCGTGCCTCCTCAGCATGTCCGCGCGCCGCTTCGAGGCTGGCCATGTTCGCCAGATGCTCGCCTGAGCCATATCCCACCTCCAGCGACAGCCGGTATCCCTCTTGTGCAGCCGCGTCTGCCTGGTCGAGCTGGCTGTTCCACAACAGTTCCATCGCTTGCCGGCGCAGTGCCAGTGGCAGCAGGCTCAGCATTCCCTGCTGGCGGGCAACGTCAACGGCGCGGTTGGCATAAGGCAGGCCAGCACCGAGCTCAGTGCCCGTCGACGCCGCATCGGCCGCCCATACCAGCGCGCGCGGATCCTCCAACGTAGCCGCGCGAGTGAGGGCACCGGCGAAGAGCCTCTCCGCTTCATCGTGCTGACCGGCGTAAAACCGTGCGAAGCCAGACAGGACCGCTTGCAGGAAACGGTCACGCTCGCTGGCTGCGGGGACGCGGCTGGCCTTTTCGCCGAGCGGCACCACTTTCGCCAGGTCGCCGGCGAACGTTATCGCCTCGGCGGCGTCCAGTAGCATCTCTAGCTCAAGCGAGGGATCGCCGGTCATATCCGCACCCTCCAGAAGGATGGTGCAGGCATCGCGCAGGTTGCCGGTGCGGGCCTCGATCACGCCGCTGAGGTGCAGCAGCCGAGCGCGAACTTCGCCACTGGCGGCCGGCAGTACCAGACCGATCGCGTCGCGGGCGTGGTCGGGCTGGCCAGCATCCCAGGCTGCTTGCGCGGCGGCGGCGATCCGCCTGATCCGACGAGCCTCGTCGGTGCTCAGTTCGGCGGCGCGCAGGAACGCCGTTGCCGCTGAAGCGTGCGCGGCCCGCAGTTGGGCGCGGCGGGCAGAGGCCTCCAGCGCGGCCGCGACTTCCTCGTCGCCGGTCAGCGTGGCCATGGCCTGATGCCAGACGCGGCGGTCGGCGTGTTCCTCGCCGGTGAGCGCGCCCGCGAGCGACGCGTGCGCGGCCTGGCGCTGGCTGAGCGTCGCTCCTTGATAGAGGGCCGAACGGACCAGCGGATGACGGAAAACGATCGTCCTGTTCGCGATGTGAATCAGGCCAGTGCGTTCGGCAGGGGCGAGAACGTCAGCCGGGAGCTGGAGCCCGGCCATCGCACGCAAGACGGTCGAGACCTCCCGGTGTTGTCTGCTGCGACGATCAGCAGCGCCGTCTGCGATGCTTCGGGCAGCCCGCCGATCCTCTGCCGGAACACCGATTCCAGGCTGGGGGTGAGCGGGACCGCGTCCGGAAGCTGGGATCGCCCTTCCAGTTGCGTCTCCGACAGGCCGACGGGCAGCTCAAGCAGCGCCAGCGGATTCCCGGCTGCCTCCGCCAGCAGCCGATCACGCACCGCGGGTATCGTCCTGCGCCCGCTGACGGCAAGCAATTCTGCTGCCGATGCCTGGTCGAGGCCGGTAAGCGTGAGCTCCGGGAGTCCTCCGGCCTCGAAGCGGCGCGCCTCACCCTCGCGCGCTCCGGCCAGGATTGCCACCCGTTCCGCGCGCAGCCGACGGGCGGTGAACACCAGCGCATCGACTGACGGCCGGTCCACCCACTGCGCGTCATCGATCACGCACAGGACGGGACGGTTCTCCGCTGCCGCCGCGAGCAGGCCGAGCACCGCCGCCGAGATAAGCAGGCGATCGGGATTGGCGGATGGCGCCAGACCGAGCGCGCCTGCCAGCGCGCGGGACTGAGTATCGGGCAGCTCGCCGAGATGCTCCAGGATCGGGCGCAGCAATCCATACAGCCCGGCGAACGCCAGGTCCGCCTCGGCTTCCACGCCGGTGATGGTCAGAACGGTCATCGACACCGCTTGCCCTACCGCATAGCCAAGCAATGCGGACTTGCCGATCCCGGCCTCGCCGCGCAGCACCAGCGCGCCGCTGACCTCACGGTCAGCCTCATCGAGCAAAGCGTCGATAATCGCACACTCGCGCTCGCGTCCCAGCAGCGGCACGGTCGGCTGCTGTGGCCCCGAGCCGGCCATAGCGCGCATCGTAACCGGCACTTCCCCCCATCCGCGCCCATCAGAGTTCCGCGAACGTGCGGTGCTCAGCCACCCTCCTGACCGGGGGTCTGATCGACCGGCGATCTGACAGGCGACTTCGCTGATGCCACCGGCATCCGGTCCGAGCGATCTTGAGGAGGCGCCAAGTCGCCGCAGTTCAAGACTCAATCACAACAGCCAGGAGGCGGCATGTCCACCTGTTCAGTCCTCAGCGCCAGGCCGAGCCGCGCGCCTCACGCCCTGGAGGGCAAGATCTTCTTCCCGCCGGACGAGGGCTTCGACGTAGCCCGGCGCGCAT
>DATELR010000376.1:0-5020 GCA_035276345.1 Streptosporangiaceae bacterium
CCCGGCGGGTTCCTCGCTGGGCGCTGGCGGCGGGGGCCGTCTTGCTCGTGATCGCGGTCGCGGTCGGGCTGTGGCATCGGCCCACCGCCGGGCAGCGCGCCACCGACCTGCGCACGTTCCTGCACCAGCTCAATGCCGACATCCAGTCTTGCTCTGGCGGCGTGCGTGAGTCGCTGTTCGTGCTGCGCCAGATCGACGCTGGCGCGACGCAGGACAAGAAGACCGCGATCAACGTCGCTAATACTGCGGCCGCGAACTGCTCACCAGCCAACAACGAGCTTCTCATCGACCTGACCGGTGCGCAGCCGCCCGGATCCCTTGCGAGCTATCACCTTCAGCCCGCCATCACCGCGCTGATCGACTGGGCGGCCCCCCGGGCCTCACAGGTTGCCACCGACGTCGCCTCCGTCCTGTCGCACGACGGTCAGTCAGTCGCCACTGCCGACCGGGCCAGGCTGCGGCGGGACCTTCGCGACCTCGACGCCCAGCGCCGAGTCGTGTACGCGGCGCTTGAGCCCGCGATCAAGGCACTATCACCCGCCTCCTCGCCACCGGTGCTGTATGGCTAGGTATCTGGCCGGCCACTGGTCGTTCGATCCGTTCGCGATCATCGTCGCCGTGCTCATCTGCTGGCACGAGATCGGCCTGGCCAGGCTCGCCCGCAGGTCGCGGCCCGAGCGCACCAGGCAACGCCGGATCAGGTCGATCTGGTTCTATACGGGGCTGGCCGTGCTCTTGATCGCGGTCGAATCGCCCATCGACTATTGGGCCGACAGCTACTTCTTCGTGCACATGATCCAGCACCTGCTGCTGATGTTCGCCGCGCCCGTACTGGTGGTGGCGGGTGCGCCATGGCAGCCTCTGCTGGCAGGGTTGCCCGGCCAGCTTGGCAAGGACGCTACCAGGCAGGTCATGACGGGCGGCTGGTCGCGGCCGTTGCGCGCGATAGCCGGCTTCCTGCGGAGGCCATGGGTCGCGATCATCAGCTTCAACCTGGCAATGGTGATCTGGCATCTGCCGGGTCCGTTCGACCTTGGCACGCGAAATGAGACCGTGCACATCTGGCTCGTGCACGGCAGTTTCTTCGCGACCGGAGTGCTGTTCTGGCTCCAGTTCATTCCCTCGTCGCCGTTCCGGATCGCGATGTCACGCGCCGCACAGGCCGCCGCGCTTGTGCTGACCAACGTGCAGATGTGGATCCTGGCCCTGTCGATGAGCTTCCTGAGCTCGACCTCCTGGTACTCGGTGTACGCCCACGTCCCCGGCGTCACCTTCCAGCCGCTGGCCGATCAGCAGCTCGGCGCTGCGATCTTGTGGGTTTGCGGTGACTTCTGGGCGGTGCCGACGATGATCTACGTCGTTCGCCGGATGTTCGCTGAGGAGGGTGACGTGGGGACGGCCGTCGACCGGATTCTCGGCCGGGGTTCGCGGCGCTATCAGTGGGCCAGCCGCGCCAGCCGCCCCTAACCGATCAGCTTGTCGAGCAGCTCAAAGGTGTCGAAGGGCTGATTGTAGTCACCGAAGTGCCCGTCATTCCTGACGATCTGGGTGCCGCCAAGCCGGTCGAACATCGCCCTTCCCTGCGTGGCGTCACAGCCATAGGGATCCTGCACGGAATTGATGAAGTACAGGTCGCGGGCGTGGGCCTTGATCGCCTCCCAGTCGTAACTTGCCTGCAGCACCGGTTCGTCCTCGGTATTCGGCTGCGTGCAGTAGCCAGCAACGAGGATCGCCTGCGCCACCGTCACGTCGATGTGCTCAAGGAGTGCCAGCAAGAACGCAGCGCCTCCGGAGTGACCGATCAGGACCGAGTCCTCATCGAAGTCGTGATTGGCCAGCACCTTCGGCAGCAGGGCCGCGACAGGCTCGATGTTCATGCCCGGGTAATGCGGGATCGTGACGACGTAGCCGCGCTCAGTCAGCCGGCTGCCCAGCCACGGGTACCAGACAGTCTGCGGGTCCGCGCCAGTTCCGTGAAAGATGATCGCGTTCCTTGGCATTGAATCGTCCTTTCGCGCGCGCTGCCTGTGCCACAACGACGAATGTGGCGCAACGGAATGGACATTGGCGTGCCGGGGCGTACTACCTATCCCAGGGCAAAGCGTAAACCGGCTGGTAACCCGCTATGCGCGCGATGTTCGCGTGTCGCTACCAGACCTCAGGCCACCTGTTGGGCATGCTGTGTTCAGGCCCCGGATACGGGCGACGGCCCCTCCAGGTATGAGCTGGAGGGGCCTTAGCCTGCCATCACGCCGTCCAGGTGACCGGAACGCCGTGCGGCAACGCCGTGCCGATCACCCTGCGTTCAGATCCTGGCCACGTCGTGAGCTCGACCGGGGTAGCAGGTCCGGGCTTGGCAAGTTCCAAGGTGACGTGAGCGAACCTGGCCGACTCGGTCGCGGTGGCGCCGAGCTGCGCGATACCGCCGGCCATTTCGCCGATCTGCTCGGCGTCCAGGTACTGCTGGAAGATCGAATGCCAAAGCACGGTCCATGTTCCTTGCTGCAGGCTGAGTCCGGCGATCGTCTCGGCTGCGGACTCTCGCCGTAGTTCGGCCGGTATCCGCGCGGCCAGCTCACACGCGCCTCGCAGCCGTTCGAGACGCTCAGTCTGGTCGGCCCACACGTAAGCAAGCAGCAGCAGCCTGCCTTCCTGACTGACCGGGTCGACCGGAGCAAGGTCTCCGCCGATCCTGCTGATCACCTGCACATCCCTGACCGGCGGCGGCTTGCCACGCCAGGCGTCTGCCATCCGCACCGGCGAGGACCGCGGTCCGTAGCTGACTCCGGCGCCAGAGATCCAGAACTGATCCGCCCGCAGATTGAGGCCGGCGCTCGTGCCGATCTCGACCAGCCTTACCGGCAGGTCCGCGTCGGCGAGGAGATAGCAAAGCGCTCCGGCCAGGGCGGCACCCCTGCCGACCTCATTAGTCTGCGGCGGATGTGGCAGCCAGGTCCGGATCTCGGCTGTCTCGGCTGCCAGGACCTCGCGGAGCGCCTTCCACGCGCGGCGCGCGTGCCGGCCAGGGTCCGCCGTGCCGCCTGCCGACGGGTAGAACTTCGCGAGCTCGGCGGCTCGCCCGGTAAGTACCAGGGCGTGGACGCCGCCGAGCATCCGCAGCGGAAGCGCGCTGCGGCCCGGGTCGGCCAGATGCCCTTCCAGGACTGCGGCGGTGGGACCGCCGGCCAGCAAGTCCTCGGCCGAGTGCCGCAGCAGTCCTGCGTACAGCGCGCTGCCCAGCTGCTCGCAATGCATCGCCTGGGTGCGCAGGATGCGCGCGGTCCGCTCGGCAGGGCTCTCGGTCGTTGCGGCCATACCGGAATCATGCAGGACAGGCCTCGCACGTCGGGCCAGCAGCCCCGGCCGGAAGCCGGTGACCTTGGTCCATAAAATGGGCGAATGCCGCCAGCCGCCGATGTGGTCATAAGAAACGCGCTCATCGCCGACGGGAACGGCGGCCCGCTCACCAATGGGGACGTGGCCATCGGTGACGGCAGAATTCTCACCGTAGGCGCTGAACCCGCCCCGGCGGGCAAGGCCACGGTCGACCTTGATGCTCGCGGCGAGCTTGTCTGCAGCCCTGGATTCACCGATGTCCACACCCACGACGATGCGGCGCTGATCAGGCATCCCGGCCTGGAGTTCAAGATCGCGCAGGGCTGCACCAGCCTGGTGGTAGGAAACTGCGGCTTCAGCGGATTCCCGTCCACCGGCATCGACGACCTTGAATCGATCCCCGACAGCGATTGGCAGGACCTGGACGGCTACCGGAGTGCCGTATCGGCGGCTGGCTTCGCCGCCAACGCGATGGCGCTGGTCGGGCACAACACGCTGCGCACGCTCACGATCGGAAAGGAGGAATCCAGGGCAGCCAGCAGCGCCGACATCATCGCCATGCGTGACCACATCCGCAGGTCAATGGATCAGGGCGCATGTGGCCTGTCAACCGGACTGATCTACCAGCCAGGCAAGTGGGCTCCGACCGAGGAGATCATCGAGCTTGCCAAAGCGGCGGCCGAGGGCGGCGGGGTCTACGCGACGCACATGCGGAACGAGGGCGACAAGCTGCTCGACTCTGTCGCCGAGGCGATCACGATCAGCTCAGAATCAGGCTGTCCGCTGCATATCTCGCACCACAAGGCCGCGGGCGAGGAGAACTGGGGCAAGGTCGCCGAGTCACTCGCCGCCGTCGACCAGGCGAACGAGGCGGGCGCAGACATCACCCTGGACTTCTATCCGTACACGGCGAGCAGCGGCCCGATGGTCGAGTACACCAGCCCGGAGACGGTCACGCAGGACTGGGCCGACCACAATCAGTTCGCGACCTGCCCGTCATTCCCGCAATATCAGGGGCGGATCGTCAGCGCGGTCGCGGCCGACGAGGGCATGACCATTTCTGATCTCGTGCGGCAGGTACTGACGGCTCCCGGCGGGCGAAAGACGATCAGCATCGGATTCGGCATGTCCGAGGACGACTTGGTGACCAACGTCCGGCACCCGCTGATGATGATCGGCTCAGACGGCATACCAGACCTGCAAGGCCTCCCGCATCCGCGGCTGTACGGCACCTTCCCGCGCATCTTCGCCGAGTATGTACGCGCCCGGCCGGAGATATCTGTCGCCGAGGCGGTGCGCCGGATGACCAGCCTGCCCGCCGACCGGTTCGGCCTGACCTGCCGGGGCCGCCTCGCGGTCGGCAACTGGGCCGACGTGGTCGTGTTCGACCCGGCCACGTTCAGCGATACCGCTACCTTCGACGCGCCGAAACAAGAGCCAGAGGGAATGTACTGGGTTCTGGTCAACGGCCAGCTGACCTACGACCGCGGCCGTCACACCGACATGCGGGCCGGTCAGTTGCTCAGCTTCAGGGCGTGATGCTCGCGTCGGCCGATTTAATGTCCCTGAGTTCCATTCTTTATGTTGCGGCGCGAGTCTGCGGAGGTCCGATGACGACGCTTGGCATGCAAGATCTTCCAGGACGGCGTCGTCTCCGCCGGGCGGCCGCCGCAACAATGACGGC
>DATELR010000377.1:0-12018 GCA_035276345.1 Streptosporangiaceae bacterium
CAGCACCCGCGGTCAGGGTTGGGCTCGCGGCCGGAGCGGCCGCTGCGGCTCTGGCCGCGATCGCAGTCGGCGCCCTTGTCCGCAAGCGCCGCGGCCGTTCGTGATGGCGGGCGCTGCTTCGCCTGCCGGTCCGGCCGGCGACAGGCACATGCGGCTGCGGATCGGGATCGACACCGGCGGCACATTCACCGACGTTGTGGCCTACGACGAGGTGTCAGGCGAGCTGGCGGTGACCAAGACCCCGACGATGCCTGCCGATCCTTCAATTGGCTTCATTGACGGCCTGCTCAAAGTGCTCGGACAGCTCGGAACGGATCCGTCGGCTGTCATAGCGGTGAGCCATGGCACCACGATCGCGACCAACCAGCTTCTTGAAGGCAAGATCGGGCGGCTCGGCTTCGTCACGACCGAGGGATTTGAGTTCATACTCGAGATCGCCAGGCAGTCAGTCCCCGACGGCTACGGGAACTCCTACTTCTGGATCAAGCCAGACCGCATCGTGCGAGCCGACCTGGTCAAGACCGTCGGCGGCAGGCTCGATCACACGGGCGCTGAGCTGCGGCCCTTTGACGAGGACGGCGCGGTGACAGTCGCCCGCTGGTTCCGCGACCACGGTGTTGACACGCTAGGAGTCTGCTTCCTGCACTCCTACGCCAATCCTGACCACGAGCGGCGGATGGCGGCCATCCTGGCCAGGGAGCACCCGGCCGCCATCGTTTCGCTGTCCTGCGACGTGCTGCGCGAGTACCGCGAATATGAGCGGTCTGTGACAACGCTCCTGGATGCAGCGGTCAAGCCGCGCGTGGCGAAGTACCTGGCGGCGATCAGCGAACGACTCGGCTCTGTTGCCGGAAGGCAACTGCCGCTGCACGTCATGAAGTCCAACGGCGGAGTGCTCAGCGCGGAGGAGGTCACCAGGCTGCCGATCACTACGGTGCTGAGCGGGCCAGCGGCTGGCGCGCTCGGCGCTGCACTGATCGCGAGGCGGGCGGGCATCACCCGGGTCCTCACTTGTGACGGCGGCGGAACGTCCACCGACGTGGCCGTGGTCACCGACGGCGAGCCAGCTCTGACCACCGAGGGCAGGGTCGGTGACTACCCGTCGATGATCCCGATGGTCGACGTGGTCACGGTGGGTGCCGGCGGCGGTTCGATCGCGTGGGTGTCCCCGGAAGGGGCGCTGAAGGTAGGCCCGCGCTCGGCGGGAGCCGACCCTGGACCAATCTGCTACGGGCTCGGCGGCGACGAGGTTACGGTGACCGATGCCCACCTCGCGCTCGGCAGGATCCCGCCGCACCTGCTCGGTGGTGAAGTCCCGCTCGACGTGGCAGCCGCCACGGACGGGCTGGCCGGGCTGGCCGCGAAGCTGGGCTTGAGTGACCGGGATTGCGCGACCGGGATCCTTGAGGTGTCCGCGTTCAACCAGGCCAACGCGGTGCGGCAGATCACGGTCAAGCGAGGCCTCGACGTGCGGGACTTCACGCTCGTCACATTCGGCGGCTCTGGCTCGCTGCTCCTGTGCCCACTGATCGACATCCTCGGCATCGGCGAGGTGCTCGTGCCGCAGAACCCCGGCAATGTGTCGGCGTTTGGGCTGCTGACCGTCGATGTGCGGATCGACCAGGTGCGGACAGCGGTACGACGGCACGACGCGCTTGACCCGCTGGCGGTTCAGGAGATCTTCACCGACCTGGAGGCGCAGGCGCGGCAGGGTCTTGCTAGCCAGGGATTCGAGCCTGACGCGCAGCGGGTGATCAGGACCGCCGACCTGCGGTATTTCGGGCAGGCGTTCGAGGTCAGGGTGGCCGTGCCGGAGGCTGCCGCGTTCGACGCGGCCAGTGCGGAGGCGGTGGCTTTCGCATTTCACGACGCGCACCGCGCACTCTACGGATACGACTTCCGCGACGACACCCGTCAGCACGTCGAGTGGGTCAACCTGCGGGTCACCGGGGTCGGGCCGATCGCGAGGCCGGCCGTGGTCAATGTGCAGGCGGGCGACGGCGACCCGGCGAGGGCGAGGACCGGGAGCCGCCCGGTGTGCTTCGGCCGCGACCAGGAGTTCGCTCCAGCGGCTATCTTCGCCAGAGCTGACCTCCTGGCCGGCGATGTGATCACCGGGCCCGCGGTGATCGAGGAGTACGGCGCGACCGTGCCCCTGCATCCCGGATTCAGCGCCGTCGTCGACGAACAGGGCAACCTGCGGATCAGCCGGGTACCTGATCGCTAGCCAGGCGGGCCGCGACAACGGCGGCGATCGCAAGCAGCTGGCCGGGATGACCGCAGACACCCGCCAGCGGTGCCATGAACTCCGCATGAACAGACCTGGTCAACGAGATCGGGTGAACGGCGGACCGGGGGAGGATGGCGCCGAATGAAGCCGATGATCTTGGGCAGACACTGACGAACGGACATCATGACGGGGCGGAATGTCCGCCTTCGAGGAGCGGGGTAATTGTGACGTCAGTACCCGACATCATGCTGAATAACGGGCAGCCGATTCCGCAGCTTGGCTTCGGAGTCTTCCTGATCAAGCCCGAAGACACAGCCGAGGCTGTGACAACGGCGCTTGAGACTGGCTACCGGCATATCGACACTGCCGAGATGTACGGCAACGAACGCGAGGTCGGCGAAGCCATCGCGAAGTCGGGCCTCAGCCGCGGCGAGGTGTTCGTGACGAGCAAGCTGAACAACGGCAGCCACCTGCCTGACGACGCCCGCCAGGCATTCAGCCAGACACTCGACGAACTCGGGTTCGACTACATCGACATGTTCCTCATCCACTGGCCGCTGCCGATGAAGTACGACGGCGACTTCGTATCGACCTGGGAGACGCTCGCCGAGTTCTACCGGGAAGGGCGCGCCAGGTCAATCGGGGTCTCGAACTTCCAGGCGCATCACCTGCGACGGCTGCACGCGCAGAGCGACATCCCGCCGGCCGTCAACCAGATCGAGGTCAGCCCTTACCTCACGCAAGACGACCTGCGCATGTTCTGCGGCGAGCACCAGATCGCCGTGGAGGCGTGGTCGCCGCTTGCCAGGGGCGGCGACCTGCTCAATGACCCCGAGGTCAAGCGGATATCCAAGGAGACCGGCAAGACGCCAGCCCAGGTTGTCTTGCGCTGGCACATCCAGCGCGGCGACATCGTGTTCCCTAAGTCGGTCAATCCCTCCCGAATCAGGGAGAACTTCGACATCTTCGACTTTGAGCTGCCGGGCAACGACGTCGCGGCGATCAGTGCGCTGAACAAGAACGAGCGCGTCGGCCCCGACCCTGACACCTTCTCGGGCTGACGTCCCTCCCCACAGGCGCGTCGACGAGGCTATGAGTCTGAGGTGGAAGAGGGCGGGAGAATGGCCATCCGGCCGGCTACCTCAAGCGACGCGACTCGCATCGCCGAACTGCTTACCGAGCTTGGCTATCCGGTCGCGGCCGATGAGGTTGCCGAGCGGCTCGCGTACTGGCTGCCTGACCAGGCGAGCCGGCTGCTGGTCGCGGAGACCGGTGGTCGCGTCGTCGGCAGCATCTCGATGCACGCGATCCCTTACCTGGAGCGAACCGGGTGCTGGATGCGGATCGAGAGCCTGGTCGTTGACTCGAGCCTGCGACGGGCTGGAGCAGGCCGAGCGCTGATGGCGGCCGCCGAGCGGCAAGCCAGGGCGTGGGGGTGCCTGCACATTGAGGTCACGAGCAAGCGGTCACGCGCAGATGCACACGCGTTCTATCGCCGGCTCGGATTTGCCGATGCCTGCGAGCGGTCCGGCAGGTTCATCAAGGAACTCGAAGAGTCGACCTAGTAGCTTGCCAGCATGGCCGCTTCACCGTTGCGCACTCGGGTGGTCCACGCCAACGATCTGGAGTTCGCGATCCTTGAGGCAGGCCCAGCGAACGGGCCGCTTGCGCTTTGCCTGCACGGCTTTCCCGATTCGGCGCATACCTGGCGGCACCTGCTGCCTGACCTAGTTAATGCCGGGTTCCGCTGCGTTGCGCCTTTCATGCGCGGATACGCGCCGACCGGGATCCCGGCGGACGGCGCCTACAGCGTCGGGGCGCTGGCCGCGGACGCCAATGCCTTGCACGAGAGGCTGGGCGGCGACGGCGACGCGGTCCTGATCGGACATGACTGGGGTGCGGAGGCAGCGTACGCGGCGGCCGCACACGCGCCGGCTAGGTGGCGCAGCCTGGTGACCATGGCCGTGCCGCCCGCCAGCATGGACCCTGTCCTGTTCAGCGACTACGACCAGCTCAAGCGGTTCTTCTACCTGTTCGTGTTCCGCGACCCGACCGGATTCGCCAACGCTGTGGTGGCGGCCGACCAGATGGCGTTCCTCGACCGGTTGTGGCGGGACTGGTCACCCGGATATGACGCGACGCAGGACCTGGCCAACGTCAAGGAATGCCTGCGTGATCCGGCACATCTTGCCGCCGCGATCGAGTACTACCGCGAGCCAGGAGCAGCGGACGGCGCCAATGGTGCGAAGTACGCCGAAGAACAGCAGGCCGCCCTTCGGACGGCCCCGCAGCCGACGCTGTACCTGTATGGCTCACAGGACGGCTGCATCGCGGCCAGTTTGTCGCGCGGCGCCGGGCCGCTGCTCGCCCCCGCCTCACGGGTGGTCGCCATCGAAGAGGCTGGCCACTTTCTGCACCTGGAAAGGCCGCGAGAGGTCAATGACCACATCCTGGCCTGGATTGGTGCGGAAAACCCGAACTAGAACACGCTTCTCAGAAGCGGGCATTGGCGCGACAATGAGCATCGGCGAGGCCGAGGCACTCCCTCTCCGGGAGGTATCTCAGCCTGCGGAATTGCACGAAGGATCGATGCCATGCCCGCTGACGATTTTCTCTGGCCTCCGGGCGCGCCGGAACTTGATGAGTACGGCGTTCCGGTCCAGCAGCCCCCAAAGTCGCAGCCGTACCTGCTGCTAACCAGCTACCTCGTGGGCGTGGTCATTCAGGTCGCGGCGGCTCTGACGTACCTGAGATATGAGCACCAGGTTTCGACCGCAGGGATCCGCTTCATGGCTGCGGCGGCAATGGTGATCGGCTGGTTGCCCAGGCGGTGGGGCGACAAGAAGTTCGGGACTGCCCGACTTAGTCCGCTCGGCCGAACCGTCACCACGATCTGCCTGCTGCTACTCATCTTCGGTACGGGGTTGTTGTTCGCCGAGGTCCTTAGCCCGCACGGACTGGCCTGGTGTCATCACAACTGCGATAGCGGCGGCTACTGAATCCGAACCTGGGAAAGCCGCTTGATGTCGGCGAGCATATCCTCGGCTGGATTGCGTGACTCGGGCATGCGGACGGAGCGAGGTGGCGAGTGGGCATGACGCTGACCGGCCGGGCCGAAGACGCTGATCCGGTCCTGCTCGAGATCATCGCCGGCAGCCTCGCATCGATCGAGAAGGAAGTCGAGACCGCCATCGGCCGCACCGCCAGGTCGCCGATGATCAGGGACGCCCACGACTTCCGTGCGGGGATCCACGACCGGCTGTTGCGCAAGCTGACCGGCCGGTCTTACAGCTCGCTCGTGCACCCGATCGTCAGGGACTTTCCTGTCGAGACGATGCGGCCGGGCGATGTGTTCTTCCACAACGACGTCTACACCTCAGAGGGCGGCATCGGTCACCTGCCCGACCTCTGCGTCACGGTGCCGGTGTTCCACGGTCCCGCCGGGGCAGAGCCACGCGTCGTCGCGTTCGTGCAGGCGTTCGGGCACCACGACGACATCGGCGGCGCCGTGCCGGGGTCGATGCCCAGCCGCGCCACGAGCGTCTTTGAGGAAGGGCTGATGGTCCCGCCGATCAGGCTCTGGGACCAGGGCGTTCCCAACCGCGCCGTCCTGACGATCATGACGCGGAACTCGAGGATGCCCGAGTCGCTCGCCGCCGACCTGGACGCGGAGTGCGCAGCCTGCCTGATGGGTGCGGCACGCCTCGCGGAGCTGTTCGAGCGGTACGGCACCGGCGCCGTCGAGGCGTGCTTCGACGCGATCGTGGCCGGGACCACCGCGACTTTCCGGCGCGAGATCCTCGCGAAGATCCCGGTCGGGACATGGTCCTGGGAGGACTACGCGGAGCACGACGGCGTGGACCCGCCGAAGCTGCACACCCAGCGGATAACGCTCACCAGGACACCCGACGAGGCTCCAGACGGGCCGAAGCTCATCCTCGACTTCCACGGCACGAGCGCCCAGGCGAAGGGGCCGATCAACCATTGCGGCAACTACGCCGACGGGAACTTCCTGGCCAAATGGCTGGCGCCGATCCTGCGTAACCTCGCTGAGTCGCCAGAGCGGATGGCCGAGCTCGACGTCAACGAGGGCGTGGTCGACCTGATCGAGATGCGGTTCCCGCCGCCCGGCACGTTGCTGACGCCGATCTTCCCGGCGCCCACGAACGCCCGAACGTTCGTGATACTGCGGTTGCTCGGCGTGTTTGCCGGGGTGCTCGCCAAGGCGGTCGGCGGCCAGATGCCCGCTGACCAGGAGACAATCAGGTACACCGGCGTCTATGGCACCGACGCGGCCGGTGAGCCGTATCTGATGCGCGAGGTGCTCGGCGGCGGCTCAGGCGGCCGGCACTACGCCGACGGCGAGGACACCATCCACGTCGTCCCCGACTCGCGGAACCTGCCAGCCGAGTTCTCTGAGGCCCGGTTCCCGTTCATAGTTGAGCGGCTCGGCCTCGCGGCCGACTCAGGCGGGCCAGGCCAGTTCCGCGGCGGCCTCGGCTACGAGAAGGTGATCAGGATGCTCACCGACGGCTACTTCATGTCGATCGCCGATCGTTCGATCCTGTCGTGCTGGGGTGTCAACGGGGGAAAGGCCGGGCGCCCGTTCGAAGTGACGATCGACCCAGGCGGACCCGCGGAAAGGCCAGCAGACGCACTCGCCGACGGAGAGCCGGTCCCTGCAGGGACGCTGATCAGGATCAGGACCACGGGCGGAGGCGGCTGGGGGGACCCGCTGGACCGCGATGTCGAGCGGGTGGTCAGGGATGTTGCCTGGGGAAAGGTCACCAGGGCCGGTGCCGCCGCCGACTACGGCGTCGTGATCGGCGGTCCCGGCGATGCGCCTGCCGCGGACATGGATGCGAGCGTCCTGTTGCGCGAAAAAATGCATGAACAGCGGCGAGCGGAACAGCCGTTCTTTGATCGCGGGCCGGGCTTCGCCAGGCTCGCTGGCGCCGCGACGGCCGACGTGGACTGGCTATGAGTGAGCCGCGCGGGCCGCTCGCCGGGCTGGTCGTGGTGGACCTGTCGAGGGCGCTCGCCGGGCCGCACGCAGGCATGATGCTCGGCGACCTCGGGGCGCGGGTGATCAAGGTCGAATCGCCGGACGGCGATGACAGCCGAGGCTGGGGGCCGCCGTTCCTGCCGGGCAGCGACGGGCACGAGCACGCGAGCTACTTCTTGTCCTGTAACCGGAACAAGGAGTCGATCGCGATCGACATCAAGTCAGACGACGGCCGGGCGCTGCTCGCACGGCTGGTCGCGCGGGCCGATGTGCTGATCGAGAACTTCCGTCCCGGTGTCCTTGACCGGCTCGGGTTCAGCGTGCCGAAGCTGCACGGGATCAACCCGGGCCTGGTCATCTTGTCGATCACCGGGTTCGGGCACGACGGGCCCGAGGGCACCAGGCCGGGCTATGACCAGATCGCACAGGGCGAGGGCGGCCTCATGTCCGTGACCGGGCCGTCCAAGGACGAACCGACCCGGGCCGGGCTGCCGGTCGGCGACATCCTGGCTGGCATGTACGGCGCGTTCGGGGTGCTCGCAGCGTTGCGGGAGCGGGACGAGACCGGCAAGGGCCAAGTCGTGCGCACCAGCCTGCTCGCCGCGGTGGTCGGGGCCCACGCGTACCACGGGACGAGGTTCACGGCGGCGGGGGAAGTCCCTGAGCCAACCGGCAACTATCACCCGTCGATCTGCCCCTACGGGCTGTACCGGGCCGCGGACGGGTTCGTGCAGATCGCGGTCGGAAGCGATGCGTTGTGGCAGCGGCTGGCTCCGGCGTTCGGGCTCGACCGGCCGGAGTGGGCGCTGAACAGGGACCGCGTGCGCGACCACGACGCGGTAAACGCCGCGGTCGACGCGGTCTTCTCCGGCCAGTCCTCGTCTGACCTTCTTGCCACCCTGGCCTCGCTCGGTGTTCCGGCCGGCAAGGTCCGCAATTTCCGCGAGGTCTACACCTGGGAGCAAGCCTTGTCGCAGGGTCTGCTGCTTGAGGTGGAGCACGCTGCGCTCGGCAAAGTCAACCTGCCGGGGCCGCCGCTGCGGTTTGAGACCGACGGGCGCGAGACCGGCCGAGCCGAGCACCTGGCACCGCCGCTGCTCGACCAGCACGGCGACGCGATCAGGCGCTGGCTGGACGACGAGGATGGGCGAGCCGAATCAGACCAGGCTTAGCCGCCGCTCCAGGGCTCCGGCCAGCCGCTGCAGGGTCGCTTCCGTCGGGTTCCCGCCGCCGCGCTCGATCCGGCTGATATCTGCCTGGGGGACGCCGGAGAGATCGGCGAGCTGGCGCTGGGTTAGGCCGCGTTCGACGCGCGCGTCCCGGTACTCCAGACCCAGGCGGATGTCCTCGGTGAAGACCTTCCGGATGGCAGCGTCCTCAGGCGACTCGGCGGCCCTGGAGGCAGCTACGTAGTCCTTGAAGTTGGTGCCCATCGCGATCCTCCCGATGTGATGTGCCACAAGAATATGTGGTTTGACACATCAGAGTCAAGCTTGCTTCCTGCCCCGCTTCAGTGCCTCGCAGTGGGCGGTGTACAGCTTGCGGGCCTTCACGATCTCCCTCTGTTGTCTCCGGCCACTCGGGTCTTTGCCCTTGTCGTAGCCGCTGAGCAGCAGGATGATCTTCCGGCCCGGACCAGTGCAGAAGAAGACGCGCAGGAGAATCTTGGCTGACTTCTCGGCTGCGGCATCGGATACGCGGCCGACCTTGGACTTGACCTCCTCAGCAGTCCACCGCAGACGGAACTCGTACAGGCCCTGGCCGAGGTTCTTGCCGAACTCCGTCTGGCAGACATCGGTGCCGCGCTCGGCCAGCACCAACTCGATCGCCGTTAAGATCGCCTCGCGTTCGATGTTGCCGAGTTTGTCGATCCACTCGCGGCACGGTTCGCTGCCGGTCTCGTCCTCGTAGAACTGGATGTCCATCACGCTGAGCGCCTTCGAACGCGTGCCGGCCATAGTGGCTGAGCAGAGCGTCGCTGAGCGCTGCGACCCGCTTCAGATTCAAAGACGGGTCTTTGGCTGACTGAAGTAGGTCGTGCGCATGGCTCGTGGTCGGAGCGGTGCAGAGCAGGCCGACAGCGCGCGATAGCGTTCGTCGCGTGCGAGTGCTGATTGCCCTGGGCGGCAATGCGATGACGAGTCCGGATGGCCGCGCCAGGCCCGAGGACCAGCGAGCGGCCATCACGCTGGCGATGGAAGAGGTCGCCGACATCGTGGCGTCGGGTGTCCAGGTTGTGCTGACCCATGGAAACGGGCCGCAGGTGGGGAACCTGCTGGTCAAGAACGAGATCGCGGCCAACGTCGTGCCGCCGGTGCCGTTGGACTGGTGCGGGGCGCAGACCCAGGGAACCATCGGCGTCCTGATCATGAACGCGCTCGAGTCGGCACTGAGCAGCCGGGGCGTGACGACGGGTCAGCCTGCCGTGTTGATCTCCAGGACCCTGGTGATGGCCGATGACCCGCACTTCGCAGAACCAAGCAAGCCGATCGGTCGCTACCTGCCCGCTGAGGAAGCGGCGGGCATGATCGAGCACGGCCAGACGTGGAAGGACATGGGAGCCAAGGGCTGGCGGCGCGTCGTCGCCTCGCCTGAGCCGGTCGAGTGCCTGGACGCGGCGGCCGCGCACATACTCCTGGACGCCGGGTACACCGTGGTCTGCTCGGGCGGCGGCGGCGTCCCTGTGGCGAGAGACCCGGACACCGGCGTGCTGGGCGGCGTCGAGGCGGTGATCGACAAGGACCTGACCGCGGCGTTGCTCGGCCGCCAGCTAGGAGCGGACACGTTGCTGATCGCGACGGACGTCAAGGCCGTGATGACGGGCTGGGGCACCGCGCAGGAACGTCCGCTCGGGACCGTGAGCGTCGCTGAGCTGCGGGAGCTGGCCGGCCGTGGTGAGTTCGGCAGCGGCAGCATGGGGCCGAAGGTCGAGGCGGCGTGCCGGTTCGCGAGCGGCGGCGGGCGGGCGATCATCACGCATCTGACCGCGATCGACCAGGCGCTGGCCGGCCGGGCCGGCACTGTGGTGACCGAGAATGGTGCGCCAGACTGATGGATCCGGCCTGACCAGGCCAGCGAAGTAGCGAGACTGCCAGACCCCGAGGAGTGAGCCGTGCCCGAGCCGATTGAGGTGCGCAAGGTACCCCTGCACAGCGTGTCCGACGCGAGCGAGCTCGCCAGGCTGATCGACGACGGCGTCATCGAAGCGGACCGGGTTATCGCTGTGATCGGCAAGACAGAGGGCAACGGCGGCGTCAACGACTACACCAGGATCATCGCCGACCGCGCGTTCCGCGAGGTGCTGACCGCGAAGGGCAGCCGGCGCGCTGAGGAGGTCAAGCAGATCCCGATCGTGTGGTCGGGCGGTACCGACGGGGTGATCAGCCCGCATGCGACCGTGTTCGCGACGCTGCCGGCCGACAAGGCGGTCAAGACCGACGAGCCGCGGCTCACGATCGGCTTCGCGATGAGCGAGCGGCTGCTGCCCGAGGACATCGGCCGGACGGCGATGATCACCAAGGTTGCTGACGCGGTCAAGGTGGCGATGCAGCGCGCAGGCATCACCGATCCGGCGGACGTGCACTACGTGCAGACGAAGACGCCGCTGCTGACGATTCACACGATCAGGGACGCCAAGAATCGTGGCCAGACGGTCTGGACCGAGAACACGCACGAGTCGATGGACCTGTCCAACGGGTGCACGGCGCTCGGGATCGCGGTCGCCCTCGGGGAGATCGAGATGCCCGACGACAGTGACGTGCTGCATTCCCGCGATCTTTATTCGTCCGTCGCGTCCTGCTCGTCGGGCGTGGAGCTCGACCAGGCTCAGGTGGTGGTCGCCGGAAATGCCCGGGGTGTCGGCGGCAGGTACCGGATCGGGCATTCGGTGATGCGCGACGCGCTCGATCAGGACGGAATCTGGGCCGCGATCAAGGACGCCGGTCTTGAGCTACCTGACCGGGCGCATCCGGCCGACCTGAATGGCCGGCTGGTCAACGTGTTCCTCAAGTGCGAGGCCAGCCAAGATGGTCAGGTTCGCGGGCGCAGGAACGCCATGCTCGACGACTCGGACGTGCACTGGCACCGCCAAATCAAGGCTTGCGTAGGGGGCGTCACGGCGGCGGTGACCGGCGACCCTGCCGTATTCGTCTCGGTGTCGGCGGCGCATCAGGGCCCCGACGGCGGCGGTCCGGTCGCCGCCATCGTCGACCTCGGCGACTAGAGACATTCGGTGAGCGATGACCCTGACCCGTCGTTCCTGTTCTTCTATGAAGACCCTGAAGAAAAAAGGCAGCGGATCGAAGGGGCACAACCGCCGGCTAGTTCTGTGCGCGTGCCGCGGATCCTCGCTCCGGATGATGTCGAAGCCGATGCTCTCGACTACCGGCTGCTTCCATTTCCGTGGGAGCCGTGGTCGCAGGGCACCAACACTCAAGCGGTGGCCAGGCAGTATGCGGACTGGCTGAACGAGGTCGGAACCGCGCGCCTCCCGGAGTTCCGGACGCTGCTCCTGCAGGCAGGTGCTCCGGTGCCAGTGCACCCCGAGCAGCCGTGCGATCTAGCCGCTCTAGGAGCCTGGATTCAGCACTGGTTCGCGCTTGTTGGCGAGCCCTACGTGACGCAGGGTTTCATCGAGCGTCAACCGAGCAGCCGGCTCGGCTGGGCGTGGGGAGGGATACATCCAGGGAGCCAGAGGTATTCGCGATCGCTGGACGCACTCGTCGGCAGCCTCGCCCATGATCTCGCGTTGATGGTTACGGAAACCGCTCGCGCGGAACGGCCG
>DATELR010000378.1:0-5044 GCA_035276345.1 Streptosporangiaceae bacterium
TACCGGTAGCCGGCCGGACCTGGCCTGCGGGGGCGGCGCCGCCAGCAAGCATTGTGCCAGTGCCGCCGCTCGGCCAGTCCCGGCGTCTCGGCTGGCCAGACCACGACGTGCGCGGTTCCTGGCCTGATCTCCTGGTCGCAGCCTGGGCAGCGGTATTCCTTGGCGGCCGCCGCGCCGGGCACCTGCCGCAGGAGCCATTCGCCGTCCGGCCACTCCTGCAGCTGCGGCGGGCCCAGCGTCGCGGCGGAATCATCGTCGCCCTTACCTGCCGCCGGCGGGGTACGTCCCGCTCGCCTTGGCCGGCGCGGCTGGTCCGACGGCAGCCTGCGCGCCTTGCGCGGGCTCACGGCCGCGAATCAGGTAGCGGCTCCCCTGCCCGCAGGCACCGCATCGCTAGTCCCCGCTGCCCGCGAGCGCCACCCCGCCGGCCGCGTAGTCGTGCAGCAGTGGCGGTGGCGCGAAGGCGGGGTCGCCATAGCCGGCGTGCATCGCCGCCAGCACGCGGATCGCCTCATCCGGTCCCGCGTCGGCCAGCAGCCGCATCGGCCCGCGCGGGTAACCGCACCCGAGCGTCATCGCGGTGTCGACGCCTTTCGGCGTCGTGTAGCCGTCCGCCACCATTGCGACTGCGTCCCTCAGGTGCGCGAAAAGCAGGGCGCCGACGAGCAGGCCAGGCCGGTCGGCCGAGCAGATGACGCGCAATCCAAGCCTGGCGAGGAGTGCCCTGGCTGTCGCGAGGGCGCTGTCCGACGTGAACGGGGTCGGCACCAATTCCGCCAGGCCAGGAACCGGAAGGTGCACGCCGACCGCGCCGGTGGCACGACCTGATGCCGTCGCCGGACCGAGCACGCCGCCTTCCGGCCCGATCGCGATGATGACGAGATCGGACGAGTGCGCCGGGTTCCGTGTGACGCTGATGCCCGCCGCTGCGATCTGGCTGGCCAGGTCGGCAGCTCGATCAGAATGCGGGCCGAGCTGGCCAGCACCCGCCGCGCCGGGGCCAGCGCCGTTTCCGGCTCCGGCCTCAGCCGCCGGGTCGATCAGCGTCACAGTGCCAGGACCGGTCGGAAGGTCTGCGTAATCCTCCGGGGTCGAGTCCGCCGCGCTGCCCCGCCCCGGCTCGCCGTATTCGTAGAACCCTGATCCGCTCTTGCGTCCGGTACGCCCCGCGTCGGTCAGGCGGCGCAGCAGCGGCGCCGGGACATAGCGTGAGCCGCCAAACTCGCGCTCAAGCACCTCAAGGATCGCGAGCGACGTGTCAAGCCCGATCAGGTCAAGCAGCGCAAGCGGGCCCATCGGCAGCCCGATCCCTGCGGTGACCGCCAGATCGATATCGTCCCTCGTGGCGCAACCGGTCTCGAAGAGCCGGGCAGCATGGTTGAGGAACGGCAACAGCAGCGCGTTGGCGACGAACCCGGCCCGGTCGCTTACCTGCACCGGCGTCTTGCCGAGGCGGGTCGCCAGTGATGTGACGGCATCGGCCGCTGCCTGCTCGGTGAGCACCGTCGTGACGACCTCGACCAGCCGCATCACAGGTGCCGGATTGAAGAAATGCATGCCCACGACCCGGCCAGGGTGCGCGGATCCAGCGGCGATGGCGGTAACCGAGAGCGAGGAGGTGTTCGTCGCGATGATCGCCGATGGCGACAGCACCTGATCCAGTCCGGCGATGATGGTGTGCTTGATTTCCAGCTGCTCGGGCACCACCTCGATCACGAGGTCGGCGCCGGACAGGCTGGCGAGTTCTTGGCCAGCCGTCACCCTGCCCGCGATCTCCGCGTATTCGTCCTGCGTGAGCCTGCCGCGCGAGACGAGCTTGCGGAGCGAACGGTCCAGCATGGACATGCCCTTGGACAAGGCGGCGGGATGGGCCTCGACGGCGGTGACCGGGAGGCCGGCGCGCGCGAAGACTTCGGCGATTCCGGCTCCCATGGTGCCGAGGCCGACGACACCCACCTCGCGAATATCCATGGCGAGACCATACCCAGAGCAGGACCCCGTCCGGCGGGCCGGCGGCCCACTACAGTTGCCGCATGCGTCTCGTGATTGCCAGGTGCAGCGTCGACTACGCGGGACGTCTTTCCGCACATCTGGCGCCCGCCGTCAGGCTGCTGATCGTCAAGGCGGACGGGTCGGTGCTCGTGCACAGCGATGGCGGCTCGTACAAGCCGCTGAACTGGATGTCACCGCCATGCAGGCTGGTCGAGTCCGCGGCCGAATGGGTGGTCACCGGCAAGTCAGGCGAGACGCTGACCGTGCATATCGAGGAGGTCATCAGCGACACGTCGTTCGCGCTGGGCGAGGATCCCGGCCTGGTCAAGGATGGCGTCGAGTCACACCTGCAGGAGTTGCTCGCGGTCCAGCTGCATTTGCTCGGCGACGGGTGGCGGCTGGTACGGCGGGAGTTCCCCACACCGATCGGACCGGTCGACCTGATGTGCAGGGACGGCATCGGAACTAGCGTCGCCATCGAGGTCAAGCGGCGGGGTGAGATCGACGGAGTTGAGCAGCTAACCAGGTACCTCGACCTGCTGAACCGCGACCCAATGCTTGCGCCAGTGCACGGGATCTTCGCCGCCCAGGAGATCAAGCCGCAAGCCCGCGTGCTGGCGGAGGATCGCGGCATCCGCTGCGTCACGCTCGACTACGACACGATGCGCGGCGCGGACGATGGCGCGCTCAGGCTCTTCTGAGCCAGCCTCGCCTTAGCCCCACCGTGTTAGTCCCACTGTGTTAGTCCCACTGTGTTAGTCCCACTGAGGCTGCGCACCTGGCGGCAGCGGCACGTCGAAGGCGTTGAGCAGGTACGAGATCAGCGTGTAATACCCGCACGTGGACACCAGCTCGACCATTCCCGCGTCGCCGAGCAGACGCTGAGCGGCTTCGTAGTCGTCCTGGCCAAGACGTCCGGTACTGGTGAGCTCGCGGGCGACCGTGTAGATGACGCGCTCGTCCTCGGCACCGAAGTGCGGATCATCGCCATTCCCGATCGCGTCCACGACCGCGTCGCTGACGCCGTGCTCCCTGGCCATCTGAGCGTGGGCCCACCACTCGAATTCGGCCTTCCATGCTGCCCCTACTGTGATGATCGCCAGCTCAAGCAGGCGCCGCTCGATCGATGACTTATAGCGCAGCCTGCCGCCCAGCGCGCTCATGTGCTTTCCCGCGCCCGGAGCGTGGACGAACGCGTTGAACGGGCCGATCAGCCCGCCGTCGGCGTTGATGACCTCGCCGCCGCGCGAGCCTGTGATGCCGTCCCACACCTCCCGTCCGCGCGCGTCGAGCTCGTCATAGCGCAGGTAAGGAAGCCGGGACGGTCGGGAGGTACCGGAGTCTGCGGTCATAACGGGACAGATTAGCGGGCGATTCTCTTTCGCCGAGCGGTCAACCGGCACGGCCCGCATCGCGTCTTCGTATGGGGCGGGACGATCGCCCGGGCCGGCCCACCTTGCTTGAGCCGGCCCGGGCGACCGGCAGCAAGGGGATGCCGATGCGTGTTATTCAAAATCCGCCGTCACGACTGTTGCTGCTCAGCGCTTTGGCGCTCGCCACCGTCGCCGCGTCTGTATCTGGAATTGATGCCCCCGCTGCGGCTGCGCCGGTCATGAGGGCAGCCGCCTCGCATCGGCCAGCCACCGCATTCGCCGGGCAGGCCCGGCTGACCGCCGACTCATGCAGGACTGCGTCCTGGTGCATGGCAGTCGGCAGCTACACCACGACGGACCACGTTGCGCATTCGCTGGCGATGATCTTCAACGGCGCCTCATGGCGCAGCCTGAAGAACCCGCCAGGCAAGCAGCTCGACGAAGTCGCGTGCTCCTCGACTACGTTCTGCATGGCCGAAGGAGGCCCGACCGGAGCCGTGCGCTGGAACGGCACGACGTGGCGCAGCATGCCGAGCCCGGAGGGCGGCCTGCCAAGCCTGACCTGCGCGAGTCGCACGTTCTGCGTGCGTCTGCATGGCAACGTCCCGAGCGTCTGGAATGGAACCTCCTGGCGCGATGCCAACGTAACCGACTTCTGCAAGGGCAGCGCGCCAGGGCCATGTGGCCTGTCCGGCGTCTCTTGCGGCTCGATCAGCAACTGCATAGCGGTCGGCACCTGGACGGTCTCGCAGGAACCGGTGCAAAACGCCGTCGCCGACATCTGGAACGGCAAGAAGTGGATCTGGGATACCGAAGTTCCCGCCAAAGGGAACCCAGCCCAACTGAACACCGTCGGTTGCGCGGGCACGTTCTGCCTGACGGCTGGCGTGGCGTCAAACGATCAGGCGGGCGCGAGCATTGCCACCGCCGACACCTGGGTCGCGACCAGTAGCGCATGGACTGACGTGTCGCCGACCAACCTCGGTGGCATCTGCGGCGAGTTCGGCTCATGCGCCTGGGCGGGTGTCGTCGCCTGCGGCAACGCGAGCAGTTGCATGACGCTCGCCGGGCTGCGGCCCAGCCAGTTCTGGAACGGGACGAGCTGGCAAGCCGCCAAACCGATTTCAGCAGGGCAGGGATCGGGCCTGCAGGACATTTCGTGCGGCGGCAGCGACTGCCTGGCCGTCGGATTCCAGACCGCCCACGGGCTAAAGCGAACTCTTGCTGAACTGTGGAACGGATCGGCCTGGTCAATCGTCAAGACTCCCAAAGGCCCCTGAGCCTCAGAAGCCTCAAAGGTGGAAGCGGACCAGGCCCGCGGGGGCGGCCTGGTCCGCTTCCGTTTTTTGCCGCGGCGCTACATTCCGCGCTTGCCAGCGGTTAGCGCATTTACCTAGGCTCTGACCGGAAACGCTGCGATAAGACGTGCGCAGCCCATTCGCCCGGGATCAGGGGGAATCGCTTCCGTGCGGGAACATCAGCTGTACATCGCAGGTAGCTGGCGAGCCGGCGGTGGTGGCACCGCCGCCGCTGTGAGCCCTTCGACTGGCGAGCAATTCGCGACGGTCGCCGTCGGGGACGTGGCCGACGTTGACGTCGCCGTCGAGGCCGCCTCCGCGGCCTTCGCCCACTGGTCGGCCATATCGCCGTTCGACCGTGCCGCAGCCTGCGAGCGGATC
>DATELR010000379.1:0-26140 GCA_035276345.1 Streptosporangiaceae bacterium
GGTTGCCCGGCGCAGCGCCGGGTTAACCGCTCCGAGGATCAGGGCACCAGCCACGCACGCCAGCCCGCCGCTGACAACCGACGCAGTCACCGAGAAAAGCTGCGCGACCAGGCCCGCTTCCACGTTGCCGAGCGACGGCGCGGTCGTCACCTGGGCTAGATACAAGCTGGACACCCGCCCGCGCAATTCGTCCGGCGTGTAATGCTGCAGCAGCGCGTTCCGCAGCACCTCGGAGATGAGATCGGACATCCCGGCGAGCGCGAGGAATCCGAGCGCGACCACCAGGCTGGTGCTGAAGCCGAAGCCGACCAGGGCGGCACCCCAGGACAGGCCGGCGCCGATGACGACGATGCCCGGCCGTCTCAGCCGGCCGGTCCAGCCGCTGGTAGCCGCGCCGAGCAAGGCGCCGAAGGCCGGCGCGGCGGCGAGCAGCCCGAACGTCGCTGAACCGCCGTGGAAGTGCTCTTTAGCCAGCGCAGGGAAAAGCGCCGACGGCATTCCGAAGATCATCGCGCTGGTATCGACCGCGAGCATGCCGCCGACAACCGCGTTGCGCCTGACATGCCGCAGGCCCTCGGCCATTGATCGCAACCCGGGACGACCTGCCCTGACCGTCGGCGGCAGCGGCCTGATGAAGTACGCGGTCAGCCCGAACAGCGCGAAGCATGCGGCGTCGAGCCCGTAACACGCGGCAAGCCCGGGACCGGCGATCAGCGCTCCGGCGAGTGCGGGCCCGCCCAGGTTGCCGAGCTGGCCGCTCATCGCGCCGAGCGCTGCCGCGGCGGCAAACTGGTCCGGCCTGATCAGCGCGGGCATCGCCGCGGTGGACGCCGGGGAACCAAGTCCGGAGAGCGCTCCGATCGCGGTTACGAGGGCATACACCGGCCAGAGGCCTGGACGCGGAAGCAGGCTGTTGACCATGAGCAGCGTGGCAAGCGCCGCGAGCGGGGCCCGCGTCCAGACCATCAGGATCCGCCGGTCATGCCGGTCGGCGAGCATTCCGCCAGCGATCAGCCCGGCGAACATGCCGATGCTGTCCGCTAGCGTCAGCGCGCCGACCGCGAGCGAAGACTTAGTCAGCGCGTAGACCTGCCAGTTGGCGGCGGTCGTCGCGACGGCGTTGCCTGCCATCGATGCGAACCGGCCGGTGAAAAGCAACCGGAAGTCCCGGCCCTGCCGCAGCGGCGTGATGTCGATCGCGATCTGGCCGATCCGCATCCCGCTCCGTCCGTGTGCCGCGTCCCCGGCGGCGTCGGATACCACCGGCCCGGGTTCGTTAGCCAGGGTAACCGTCCCTCCCATGAGCGGAGAAACCGGGCAACGTATCACAACCTGGAGGCGCGAATAGAGCCCCAATGTGTCACTGGGTGTTTTGTTAGAACCCCGATGGCACATCGGTGCTGTAGCCGGGACCCGCGCGGCGCGGATCCCGGCCGGGTGTACGGGTCCGCGGCCGTTCCGGCATCATGAAGGCAGATGCACAGGGAGGGTTCTATGCACCAGCCGCCGGTCCCGCACGTGGCGAGCACCGACCCGCAGATCGCTGACCTTATCGAGGCCGAGGCGAGGCGCCAGTTCGAGAAGCTGCGCATGATCGCATCGGAGAACTACGTCTCGCTGGCCGTACTCGAGGCCAGCGGCTCCGTGCTGACGAACAAGTACTCCGAGGGCTACCCCGGCAAGCGCTACTACGAGGGGCAGCAGAACATCGACCCGATCGAGAGCATCGCGGTGCAGAGGGCAAAGGACTTGTTCGGCGTCGATCACGCCAATGTCCAGCCGTACTCAGGCTCGCCCGCGAACCTGGCCGTCTACCTCGCCTTCTGCCAGCCTGGCGACACCGTCATGGGCATGTCGCTGCCGATGGGCGGGCACCTTACGCATGGCTGGCCGGTCTCGGTGACCGGTAAGTGGTTCCGCTCCGTTCAGTACGGCGTCCGCGCGGACACTGGCCGGATCGACTTTGACGAGGTGCGGGACCTGGCCCGCAAAGAACGCCCGAAGGTCATCTTCTGCGGTGGCACGGCGATCCCGAGGACGATCGACTTTCCAGCGTTCGCCGAGATCGCGGCAGAGATCGGCGCCGTGCTGGTGGCCGACATCGCGCATATCGCCGGGCTGATCGCAGGCGGGGCGCATCCGTCCCCCGTCGGGTACGCGAGCGTGATCACGACCACGACGCACAAGACACTGCGCGGCCCCCGCGGAGCCATGATCATGTCAGTGGCCGAGCACGCGTCGGCGATCAACAAGGCTGTGTTCCCTGGCCTGCAGGGCGGCCCGCACGATCACACCACCGCTGCGATCGCGGTAGCGCTCAAGGAGGCGTCCGCTCCGGAGTTCCGCGGATACGCCCACCAGATCGTCGCGAACGCGAAGGCTCTCGGTGCCGCGCTGACCGAGCGCGGTTACAGCCTGGTCTCCGGCGGTACCGACAATCACCTGATCCTGATCGACCTCACCCCGCAGGAGATCGGCGGCAAGCCAGCGGCGCGAGCGCTCGACCGGGCCGGCATCGAGGTGAACTACAACACGGTGCCATTCGATACGCGCAAGCCATTTGATCCTTCCGGGCTCCGGATCGGAGCGTCCGCGATCACGACCCGAGGGCTCACCGAAGAGCACATGCCGCAGATCGCGGCCTGGATGGACGAGACGATCAGGGCTGCCAGCAAGCAGGATGACACCGTGATCGACCGGATCGCCGGACAGGTACGCGAGCTGCTAGCCGGATTCCCGATGCCCGGCTTCGCGCCGCAGCCCTGAGATCGGCACCTGGTGCACTCACCTAGTAGCAGGCCTTTAGCGAAATCCATTTCCCCGTTTAAGCCTTGCCATTCCTTGCAATCGAATATACGTTCGAAGTAAGCGCAGCTGCCTGTCTTCCCCTGGGTAGCCGACGGAGCGAGCGGTCCCAGGGACGTCTTGCGGCGCCTGATCCAAAGTGATCACTTTGGACCAGGGATCAACGCTCGCCCGGGACCGCACGGACGCGCAGGCAGGTGAGCAAGGTGGGTGGGGTCCGATCGGAGCCGGTCGAGGTGTGGCTGATTGACGGCAGGCCAGCCAGGTTCGTCTGGCGGGAGCGGCTGTTTGCCGTCCTGTCGATCTTGGAGCGGCCGTCAGCGCAGCCTGGCGCTGCTATCCAAGCAGGGCATGAGGATGAGCGTGCTGAGCATGACGCCGCGGCTTCGTGGCGCTGCTGGAAGGTGACGGCTTCGGCCGGGCGGAATGTACCGGCGAACATCTACCGGCTCTGCCAGGATCCGGAGACCAGCCGCTGGCTGCTCACCAGGAACGGCCGGTAGAGCGGGGATTAGCTGCCGGCTGTTCGTGGTTTGCCTTGCCGGAGCGCGGGCACGTCGGGCGCGGCGCGGGGACCGGAGCGTCAGAACCGGAAGGGTCTCATGGCTGAGAATTGGAATTCTGCGATTATCGATGAGTTCCGGGCGAATGGCGGCGCCGTGGGCGGTGACTTCGCCGGTGCGCCGCTGCTGCTGTTGCACACGACCGGAGCGAAGTCCGGCCAGGAACGCGTCAATCCGGTGATGTACCGGGCCGAAGGCAATGCCCTGGTGGTCTTTGCGTCCAAGGCAGGTGCGGACACCAACCCTGACTGGTTCCATAATCTGCGCGCGAACCCGCTGGTCCGGGTTGAGGTCGGAACCGATACGCGTGACGTGGTGGCCCGCATCGCGGACCAGGACGAGCGCGCACGGCTCTGGGCCGCACAGAAGAACGACTGGCCTGGTTTCGCGGACTATGAGAAGCGGACCGACCGGCAGATCCCCGTGGTCATTCTGGAGCCGGTTTCCTAGCCGCATTCGCGGCGGAGAGCGCCAGGCCTGGCTGCGGATTCCGCTTACAGGCCGATCTGACTAGCGGTTCTGCGCCAGTCGATGGTCGGGATCATGGCCTCGGGCCTGACCCGGTGCGCGAAGCTCTTCGTAATCTCGAACAGCGACTCGATCAGGGTGTCAGAGAGCAGGTGCGGCTCCAGGCCGAGCTCGACCAGGCCGGAGTGCACGACGTTGTAGTGGTGGCCCTCCTCTTCGACCCGCGGGTTCGCTAGCTGCTCGACGGCTACCTTCTCGGGGCTTAGCCTCGCGATGGTTTCAGCCATCTGGGTAATCGACAGCGACTGGGTCATCTGGTTGAAGACCCGGAACTCACCCCGCTCGGCAGGATTCTCGCAGGCCAGCTGCAAGCACCGGACCGTGTCCCTGATCTCGATGATGCCGCGGACCTGGCTGCCGTTGCCGTATACGGTCAATGGCTCGCCGATTACCGACTGGATCACGAACCTGTTGAGCACTGTGCCGAAGACCGCGTCGTAGTCATACCTCGTCGCGAGGCGGTCATCCCTGGCGGTTTCCGGGGTCTGCTGCCCGTACACCACTCCCTGATTCAGGTCGGTCGCGCGCAGGTCCCAGATCCTGCAGGCGAACTCGATGTTGTGGCTGTCGTGCACCTTCGACAGGTGGTAGTAGGAGCCCGGACGCTTGGGATAGAGCACCCGGTCCTTACGGCCCTTGTGCTCGATCTCGATCCAGCCTTCCTCGATGTCGATGTTGGGAGTTCCGTAGGCCCCCATCGTGCCGAGCTTGACGAGGTGGATGTCCGGATCGATCTCCGCGATCGCGTACAGCAGGTTCAGCGTGCCGACCACGTTGTTGACCTGGGTGTACACCGCGTGCTTGCGATCGACCATCGAGTAAGGCGCGGCGCGCTGCTCGGCGAAATGCACGATCGCGTCAGGGCGGAAGTCGCGCACGACGTGGTAGGTGAAATCGGCGTCGGTCAGGTCGCCGACGTAGCACGCGATTTCCTGACCGGTCAGCTCGTGCCAGACCCGGATCCTGGTCTGGAGTGATTCGATCGGCACCAGGCTGTCGACGCCCATCTCGAAGTCGTAGCCACGGCGGGCGAAGTTGTCGAGCACTGCGACGTAATGGCCGACCTCAGACAGGTGCAGCGCGGTCGGCCAGCCGAGGTAGCCGTCACCGCCGAGAATCAAGATCTTCACTATCGCTCCTGCTGTCTGCCTCTCGGGTGGCAGGCTGGTCCTCTAGCCTGCCCGATTCCGGCTGGCCATTCGAATCTTCCTGCATCAACGATCGCACACGGGGTACTAACCAGTGCCATGCAACCAGCAAAGCCGACGGGGTTTTGCGAGGTCAGCGGGCCCTTTTTGGGTGCGCGCCCACCTCGGCGCGGCTGGTTCCCGTACTGTATACAAGTCCGTTGACCAGCATGTCTTCGCTCCGCAAGGACATCGATGCCACACCTCATGGACAAGCTGCCTGGCGCGCTTGCAGCCAGGCTGAGGTCAGGTCTTGCCCGGCAATTCATCCGGTTCGCGCTGGTCGCGATCGTCTCACTGGGCGCCAGCGAACTTGCGCTAAGCATCGCTTACCTGGCTGGCGCGACTGGCGGGATAGCCGGGTTGTGCGGCTGGCTCGTCGGCGCCGGAGTGAGCTACGTCCTCAGCCGCTGGGCCTGGCAGCGCAAGGGCCGGCCGCACCTGCTGAAGGAGACCCTGCCCTTCTGGGCCATCTCGGTCGGCACGGCCGCGGTGTTGTCGCTGACATCGCATTTCGCGTCCAGTTACGCGAAGTCGCAGGGCATGCCCAAGCATGAGGCCGTGGTGGTCGTCGCCCTGGCTTATCTGGTCGCCAACTTCGTGACGTTCATTACCAGGTTCTTGATCTTCCATTACGTTCTGTTCGCCGACCGGGGCGCCAAGCCAGGCACTGCTGACTCACCCGAGGCCGAAGCCCTGTCACCGATCGCGGCGATGGTGCCGAGCTCAGAAGAGAGCGAGCAGCGCGGCCAGTAGCCCTACTGCGCTGAGCGGTTCCTGCGCCGCTCGCGCCACCAGGTGCCGGCGATGACCCTGGCGAAGTAGATGCCGTACAGCGCGTTGTGGCCCTTCTTGCTCTGGCCTACCTTGCGCTTGTGGATCGTTGCCGGAACCTCGCTCACGCGGTAGCCGTGCGCGAGCACGCCGATCAGCAGTTCGGAGGCCTGGTACTGCGGCTGCTCGAGCAAGACAGATCCGGTGACCTCGGCTCGCATCGCCCGCAGCCCGAAGGACGGGTCGGTGATCCGCTGGCCGGTCAGCATGCTGATCGTGAGGGCGAACACCCGAACGCCAAGCTTGCGCACCGGGTCCTTGGTTTCCTCGCTGCCCTGCGTGCGCGAGCCTGAGACGAAGTCCGCCTCGCCAGCCAGGATGGGCGCAAGCAGCGCCGGGATCTCCGCCGGGTTGTACTGGCCATCGGCGTCGGTGGTGACGATGTACTGTGCGCCGCCCTCGCGCGCGAGCCGGTAGCCCAGCCGCAGGCCGGCGCCCTGGCCGCGATTGACCGGTACGTCGCAGACGAGAGCCCCCGCTGCATCCGCCTCTTTGACGGTCGCGTCGGCCGACCCGTCTGACACGACGATCTTCGCGACCTGGAGGCCGGACGCCTCTTGCGGCAACGCCTCGATAACCGGGCCGATCGAGCCCTCCTCGTTATAGGCGGCGATCACGATGGCAAGCGGCGGCAGCGTCGCGGCGCGCGCGCCGTACTGGCTGCGGAACGCATCGATCGCGGCAGCGTCGATGGCCTCATGGTCGATTGCCCCGCTTGCGGCGTGGCTCTGGCGGGATGTCACCTGGCTGTCTCCGAGAATTCTGGCCACACTGTGGCGATGCCTGCCTTGAGATCGAACCGGGGAGCATACCCCAGGGCTCTCGCGGCCGAGATATCCACGATCACGGCCGGTATATCCCCGGGTTTGGGCGGGACATGTTCGACCGGTAGTTCCGCGCCCGTAACTGATCGCGCGGCCTCCACGATATCGTTCACCGCCATCGACTCTCCCGAACCCAGGATCAATGGGCCAATATGGCCTGCACTCCAGGCCGTGAAGATGCCACGGACGATGTCGTCCACGTGGACGAGGTCGCGCAGCTGGGTGCCGTCGCCGTAGATCTGAATGCCCTTGCCGTCGCGTGCGGCCCGCATCAGCCGCGGCACGAAGGTGTCCTTTGTCTCCATGCCAGGCCCGTAGACGGCGGAGAAGCGCAGCGCGGCGGCTGCGATGCCGTAGCTCGCCGCATATCCGGCGAGCAGCATTTCGGCTGCGGCTTTGGTCGCGCCATACGGAGTGAGCGGGCGATATGGCGTTCGCTCGGTCATTGTCGTCCTGCCTACATCGCCCGCCACCGCGTTGGTAGAAGCGAGCAGGAAAGCCGCTACTCCGCGCTGGCGGGAGAGCTCGAGCAGGGCGGCGGTGGCGTCGACGTTCGACTTGTAGGTACCCACCGGGTCCTGGATCGACCTAGGCACCGAGGTCACGGACGCGAGGTGAACGATGAGATCGGTATGCGGCCTGACCGCCTCCGCCACGATGGCCGGATCCCTGAGGTCGCCGACCACCGAACTGACCCGCTCGTCTGTGCAGGCGTGCCGGTCCGCGCAGGTGACGTCATGGCCCTGATCGAGCAGCGCGCGCACGAGGCGGCGTCCGATGAACCCGGCGCCACCGGTGACGAGCACCCGGGACGGGCTGCCGTCCGCCATTTACGCTCCTCGCCTGTGTTCGCATTGCCGCGCGCCGGCGGACACAGCCTCCGGTGCTCAATCGGAGGGTGAACGAACCAATGCGCAAGATCGTGCCCTCGTTGAATGTGTCCCGCGGCTGGCAATGCAGCCGCTTTCAACGCGCTGGCAGGCGGCGCGCTGACCCGCATAGGCGTCCGGTCAGTGTATCGGCCTGACCCGCCTTAAACCGGCTGATTACGCCCTCTTGACACGACTAGCCGCCGGCTCAGGATGACAGGTTGCGAGGCGGTCGGTGTGCCATGCTGATGATGGCCGCGGGGGATCCGGCGTTGTCGCTGCGCGGCCATTCCTGGGGGACCTCAGCTAAGCGGGGCAAATGTGAACTGGCGAAGCGGACTCGACGACGGGGCGGTCAGCGCGGACGGTCCTAACCCGGAGCTTGCTGCACTCCGGTCGCGGGTCGACCTCGCCGGGCTTCCTCCGCTGACGAGGGCCGTGACCGAGCAGGTGATCGCCAGTACCGCCGAGCTCAGTTATGCAAATGATCTTGATTGCGCCGAATCGTGGCTGGAGGCGGCGGTGGGCGCGCTGGCCGCTGGCGCGCCGGTCGTGGCCGACAGTCCGATGGTCGTTGCCGGGATCGCGAGCGAGATGACGATCTGCAAGGCTGGCGAGTCGCTTACCGAGCGGCTCTCGCGCACCGCCGGCATCGCCAGGGCCGCGGCGGCGGTCAGGCTGGCTTTCGGTGAAGCGGGACCTGGCGCGATCTGGGTTGTGGGCTCCGAACCCGTAGCGCTCCACGAAATCCTCGCCAGGGACGTTCAGCCGACGCTGGTAATCGGGATGCCGGCCGGATTTGTCGCAGCGGTGCAGGCTAAGCGGGCGCTGCGCGAGAGCGGTGTGCCAGCCGTGACCAACACGGGGGAGAAGGGCGGTCCGGTTGCCGCAGCCGCCGTGTGCGGAGTGCTGCTGGCCGCCGCATGGCGGGCTGGCAGGCAGGCCGACGCCGAGTCCGTCAGCGCGAACCGGGCGGCGCGCCGACCTGGGCCGATCGCCGGCGTCGCGGGGCGAGTTCGGACGCCCTAGCGGGGCGGCCACCGAGGGTAGGCTACTGATACCGACAACTCTCACGAATCGCCCGAGGGCTCGTTTGACACAATCTCGGCGGCAGCCCGCGCCGACGGCGCACAATTACGCCATGGCGCGTTCTTTGCAGGCCGTGGCCGCAACTGTTATGCCATGGCCTGAGAAGACGATGACCGGTTGGATGGGTGCGTCATTTAGCGGCGTGGAGGGCCCCGAGGCATGACTGAGGGACAGGACGTGGCTCCTGCATCGGTGCCGTGGGGCGGCGCCGATGCCGCCGCTCGTCCGGCGGGTACTGCTGCTGCCGGGACTGCCGCCCCTCCCGCTGAGGCCGGCAACGAGGCTGAGCCGCATACCCGGGTCGACGGGCGCAAGCTCGAGACTGCGCTGCTCGAGCTGCGCGACGCTGTCAGCAGGACGCAGCTGCTGCTCGAATTCCCCGGCATTGAGGCGGCCAGGGCAGAGCGCCAGCAGGTGATCAGCCAGGTCGAGGACTATCTGCTGCCCAGGCTTCGCCAGTCGGGTGCGCCGGTCCTGATCTCGATGGCCGGCTCGACCGGAGCCGGCAAGTCGACATTGCTGAACAGCATCGCCGGGCGTCAGGTGAGCGCTACCGGCATCCGGCGGCCGACCACCAACAGCCCCGTGCTCGCCTGCCACCCCGACGACGTCGGCTGGTTCGCCGAGAACGTCTTCTTGCCGACGCTGCCGCGGGTTCGCCAGCAGGGGCTGGCCATGCCGGGCCGTGACGGGCTCTTGGTCCTGGCTACGAGCGCCGGGATGCCGCAGGGGATCGCGCTGCTTGACACCCCCGACATCGACTCGGTCGTGGCCGCGCACCGTCAGTTCGCCCGTCAGTTCCTCGACGCTTCCGACCTGTGGTTGTTCGTCACTACCGCACGGCGCTACGCGGACGCGGTCGTGTGGGATCTGCTCAAGGACGCTCGTGACCGCGGCGCATCGCTCGGCATCGTGCTGTCCAGGGTGCCGCCCGATTCCGTTCAGCAGCTCACGGAGCACTTCGGCGCGATGCTGGACGCCAACGGGCTCACCGACGTGCCCAGGTTCGTCGTCCCCGAGACCACGGTCACCGACGCTCAGCTGCCGCCGGCGGTTTCTGCCCCCGTGCGGTCCTGGCTCGAGGAGACCGCGAAGCGGGACGACCGCAGGATCGCCATCTTGACCCAGACGATGTCGGGCGTGCTCGACTCGTTTGAGGCACGGGTCCCGGCGCTGGCAGCGGTGGCGCAGACCCAGCTTGTGCTGCGCACCGAGCTACGTTCGGCTGCCGACGCCGCGTACGCGGCTGCGCTCGCCGAGCATGACGAGGCGATCAGGAGCGGCTCGCTGCTCCGCGGCGAGGTGGTCGCACGGTGGCAGGACTTCGCGGGCACCGGCGATCTCATGCGGACGCTGGAGATGCGCAAGGGCAAGCGTGTCCAGCGGTCGAAGCGGCACGGCGCGATCCCTGCGAGGGCGCAGGCGCTTAAGGCAGCGCTGCGGCAGAGCGTCGAGGCGCTGACCACCTCGCTCGCCGACCGCGCCGCTGAGGACGCGATGGAGCGCTGGCAGTCAAGCCCGGCCGGCGCCGGGCTGCTTGCCGAGGCGAGGCAGGCACAGCAGCTGCCGCTCGGGTCGGACCTGGCCTACGCTTCCCTGCGAAAGTGGGAAGGCGAGCTGCAGTGGGGCTTTCCTGGCGTGCAAAGCGAGCTGGCAGCGAGCTTGCCGCAGGGAGGCGTCGACGCGCTCACCCGGTCGTCGGCCGACCTCCCGCGCCGGGTGGCACAGGCGGTCGCCGCTTGGCAGGAATACCTGCACCATCTCGTGCAGGCCGAGAACGTCACGCGGCGATCGATCGCAAGGCTCGCGTCGTTCGATCCCGAGTCACTCTCGCTGGTCATGACCATCGGCGTGCTCGGCTACGGTGCCGGAGATGCCAGTTCCGCCGATGTAGACGTCACGGTCGGTGATGTCACCAGCGCTGGTCCCCAGCACCTGCTTACCTCGCTGTTCGGAGCCGGCCTGGTCCGCGACATTGGCGGCCAGGCACGCCAGGACCTGCATGAGCGGGTTGGCCTGCTGTTCTCCGAAGAGGCGCTGCGGTTCACGGCACTGATCGGCGCGATCGGCGCTGCTGATGAGACCGCGCCTTCCGATCTTTACCAGGCCAGCTATTCGTTGGAGTCTTCGCGATGAATCCGCGGCGGCAGGCAACGGCAGATAGAGAGCGCAAGGTCCCGATTCGCCGGCCGGGCGCTGACGGCGACGACGAGACGCCTCCAGACGCTACCGAGCCCGCGAAGCCAATCGCAGCTCCGAGCGCCGGTGCAGGTGCCGATGCGCCAGCTGAACCTGCCGCAACCACTAAGCCCGCTAAGGCCGCGGCGCGCGCCCGGGTGCCTGCGGCTAAGCCGGCCAGCCGGTCTCGCGGCCGCGCTCGGGCAGCCGCATCGTCGGCGGCCGTGGCTGCCCCAGCCGGTGATGAGGCGGCCAACGCGGCAGCTGATGTCGCCGATCCGCCAGCGGATGTCGCCGCGCCGAAAGCTGAGGTCGCCGCGCCGGAAGCTGAGGTCGCCGCACCGGAGGTTAGCGAACCGCCGGAGAAGGTCGCTGGCGCGGCTCCTCCTGCCACTCCAGGGGGCACCCAGATCGCCCGCCGCGCCCCCGGCGGGAAACGGCTTCCGATCCGGGTGCCCGCCAGTCCGCAAGTGCGTCTCGAGGCACCGGTCAGGTTGCCAGACCCAGCACCGCGGCAGGAGTCAGTGTCCGGGCTGTCCGGGCGGTTGATGGCGCTGGCACGAATGATCCAGATCGGATCGGGGCGCACCGGGCGCGACGGGTTCGGGCGCAAGCTGCTCGCGGACGCGGAGGAGATCCTGGGCAGGGCAGGCGATCGGATGCGCCTTTCGTCGAGTCACACAGTTGTGGCACTCGCTGGCGGGACGGGCAGCGGGAAGTCGTCGCTGTTCAACAAGGTCGCTGGCGCGGACTTCTCAACGGTGGGCGTGACGAGGCCGGTGACTGCCGAGGCGCACGCTTGCGTCTGGGGCGAAGCCGGCTCAGGTGCGATCCTGGATTGGCTGAAAATACCGGCCAGGTACCGGTACTCACGTGCCAGTGAACTGGGCGGCGGTGAGGATGACCTGGCTGGCCTGGTGCTGCTTGACATGCCCGACCACGACTCGGTCATGAATCATGCCGGGACGCGGGTCGATCAGCTGGTCAGCATGGCCGACGTCATGATCTGGGTGCTCGACCCGCAGAAGTACGCCGACGCCGCGGTGCACAGGCGGTTTCTTGTCCCGATGGCGGGTCACGCGGCCGTCATCGCGGTGGTACTCAATCAGGTCGACCTGCTGGATCCGGAGCAGGTCGATGACTGCGTGGCGGACCTGCGCAGGCTGCTCGACGCGGAGAACCTGCAGGACGTGGCCATCCTGGTCACGTCCGCGGTCACCGGAGCGGGCCTGGATGACCTGCGCACGTTGCTAGCAGACGGTGTCGAAGCCAGGCGTGCTGCGGCCGCCAGGATCTCCGCTGACCTTGACGGCGTCGTCGCGAGGTTCAGGCCGTTTGCCGGGGACCTCGACGCCCGGGTTGACCGGATACCGGTGACGAGCAAGTCGCGCTTGGCAGACAGATTCGCGGCCGCGGCGGGGATCACCGCGGTGGGCGACGCGCTCCGCAGCGCCAGGGAGCTGCGTGCGGCCGATTTCGTCGGCTGGCCGGTGGCGTGGTTCGCTCAGCGGCTGTCCGGGCGGAATCCGCTCCGCAAGGTGAGGCTCGGCTTGCTCTGGAACGATCTGCGCTCGGTCACGGCGGGCCCGGCAGGCGCGCAGCAGGCGGAGATCGATAACGCCCTCACCGATCTCGGCAACGAGCTGGCTGAGTCGCTACCTGAACCGTGGTCACACACGGTTCGTGCCTCGGTCAGGGCCGAGGCCGAGCAGATTCCGGCGGCGCTGGGCGCCGCGATCGGCGAAGCGCTGCCAGATGAGGACAGCGTCGTCTGGTGGTGGCGTATCGCCGGCGTCTGGCAGGGGCTCCTGCTCGGTGCCGCCGCTGTCGCCGTCGCCTGGATCGCGCTGATCATCGTGTTCGGCGAGTTCCACGTGGCATCCGGCCTGCCGACCCTGCTGACCAACACCCATGCGCTGCCTTGGATCGTGGCCATGGCCGTGGGGGCACTGGTCGTTGGCGCAGCCACCGCCTCGATCTGCATGAAGCTCGTCTTGTCGGCCGCGGATCGTGAGAACGCTTATGTCAGCACGGCGATGAAAGAGCACGTCGCGGCCGTGGCCGTCGAGATGGTGATCGTCCCCGCCGAAAAAGAGCTGTCGGAGCTTGAGCGTTACCGCGAGGAGGCCAGGATCGCGACGCGCGGAATCGAGCCGCCCGCAGACGAGGTATCGCCGGTCACTACGTCCTAACCGGCGGCACCGCCCAGTTGGTCTTCAGGGGCGGTGATGATGCCATAGGTGCCGCGACTCGCCAAGGCGCCGTCCACAATCCGTCGGCATCACGCGCCGTTGTCCACAGCGGCGAGATGGTATCTCCCGTCGACCGTTCCCGGCCGGGATCGTGAACCTCGTGGAGCCGGCGGTCGTCCGCCGGAGCGGCAGTCCCTAGCGCGAGAGGCGCGCTGATGCCGCGCACCTCAGGAGGATGGCGATGTACGAGGCGCAAATCAGCCTGACCGGCTATATCGCGACACAGCCGATGATCAAAATGCTGAAGGAAGGTGTCACGATCGTCAGGATGCGGGTCGCCTGGACGCCGCGGTTCGTGAACCGCGAATCTGGCGAATGGCTTGACGGCAATACGTCGTATGCCACTGTGAACTGCTGGCGCAAGCTGGCCACGAACGCGGCGGTGTGCCTGCGAAAAGGCGACCCGGTGACGGTACAAGGCCGGGTGTCGGTGCGCGACTTCCAGGATAAGGAAGGCAGGCCGCGCACCGCCGTGGAGATCGACGCGGTGTCGATCGGGCATGACCTGAGCCGCGGTGTCGCCCAGTTCCAGCGAGTCAGGCCGCAGACGGGGATGACTGCCGCCGAGTTCGCCGCCAGTCAGGAATCCGGGGCCAAGGGTGCGGCAGAGGCGGGCACGGCGGCCGGCGACGGATGGGCTGACGGCGAGAACGACATTCCGATGCCGGACGAGCCGGAGCGCTCGATCTTCGATGAGTCGGCGATAGGCGAGGAGAGCGAATCCGTGGCCGCGGCGGCTTAGCGCAGCATTGTGCTCGGCGTACGCCTGTGGCTGCGGGCTTAGTGCGGTACAGGTGCGGCATTCGCGTGGTGCAAGCGTGGTGATCGGTGTCGCATCTGTACCTGCTCAGACCGGTTAGCGAAGAAAGTCGGCGGTCCGAAGCGCGCTCTTGCTACCCCTACCCTTGATGACATGCCCGAGTTCATCTATCAGATGCAGGCCGTGCGAAAGGCGCACGGCGACAAGGTCATCCTTGACAACGTCACGCTCGCGTTCTTGCCGGGGGCGAAGATCGGCGTCGTCGGTCCCAACGGCATGGGCAAGTCAACGTTGCTGCGGATGATGGCCGGCACCGAGCACCCCTCCAATGGCGAGGCGCGCCTGATGCCCGGATTCTCTGTCGGGATCCTCGAGCAGGAACCTCAGCTTGATGAAAGCAAGACGGTGCTCGGGAACGTGGAGGAGGGCGTCGCCGAGACGAAGGCGCTGCTCGACCGGTACAACCAGATCGCCGAGCAGATGGCCACCGACTACTCAGACGAGCTGCTCGAGGAAATGGGCAGGCTCCAGGAGCAACTCGATCACAGGAACGCCTGGGATCTGGAGAGCCAGCTGGACCAGGCGATGGACGCGCTTCGCTGCCCGCCGCCGGACGCTGACGTGAGCGTGCTCTCCGGTGGTGAGAAACGGCGGGTCGCGCTCTGCAAGCTGCTGCTGTCCCAGCCTGACCTGCTGCTGCTCGACGAGCCGACGAACCACCTGGACGCAGAGAGCGTGCAATGGCTCGAGCAGCACCTGGAGAAGTATCCGGGCACCGTCGTCGCGGTCACGCACGACAGGTACTTCCTGGACAACGTCGCTGGCTGGATCCTGGAGCTGGACCGCGGGCACGCGTACCCGTACGAAGGCAACTACTCGACGTACCTGGAAACTAAGGCCGCCCGGATCAAGGTCGAGGGCCAGAAGGATGTCAAGCGGCGCAAGCGGCTCGAGGAAGAGCTCGAGTGGGTGCGGTCAAGCCCCCGCGCACGTCAGGCCAAGAGCCGGTCCAGGCTGGAACGGTATGAGGAAATGGCGGCCGAGGCTGACCAGAACCGCAAGCTGGATTTCGAGGAGATACAGATCCCGCCTGGCCCGCGGCTTGGCTCGCTGGTCGTCGAGGTCGACAAGCTGTCCAAGGGCTTCGACGACCGGATGCTGATCGAGGATCTCAGCTTTTCACTGCCCCCGAACGGCATCGTTGGCGTAATCGGCCCGAACGGCGTCGGCAAGACCACCTTGTTCAAGATGATCGTGGGCGAAGAGGAACCTGACAGCGGCACGATCAAGATCGGCGAAACGGTCAAGATCGCGTACGTCGACCAGTCCAGGGGCCGGATCGATCCTGACAAGAACGTCTGGGAGGTCATCTCCGACGGCGAGTCGTACATCAGCGCAGGCAAAACGGAGGTCCCCAGCCGCGCCTATGTAGCTGCCTTCGGGTTCAAGGGCGGCGACCAGCAGAAGCTGGCCGGCGTTATGTCCGGTGGCGAGCGGAACAGGGTCAACCTGGCGCTCACGCTCAAGCAAGGCGGCAACCTGCTGCTGCTGGACGAGCCGACTAACGACCTCGACGTCGAGACGCTCTCCTCGCTGGAGAACGCGCTCCTTGATTTTCCTGGCTGCGCCGTGATCACCAGCCACGACCGCTGGTTCCTCGACCGCATCGCGACGCACATCCTGGCCTGGGAAGGCGGATCGAACTGGTTCTGGTTCGAGGGCAACTTCGAATCGTATGAGAAGAACAAGATCGACCGCTTGGGCGCGGAGGCCGCTCGGCCGCACCGCGTGACCTACCGCAAGCTGACTCGCGGCTGACGCGAGACCGGTGGCTCACAACGGTGAGGCCACCGGCTTGCGGCTTGAGAAGCTCGTCAGCCCGGCTCCGGCACCGGGTAGCGCAGCGTCGCGCAAACGCCGTCCTTTGGCGCGTATTCGCCCGCTAGATCGTCCGGCATGATGAACAGGTCGGCGTCGGTGGTGGCGGCCGCGCGGATGATGGCCTCGTCGGTGCGATCGGCGAGCGGCGCGAGCACCCCACGCTCGGCAAGCTCTGCCTGCGACGTCGCCACGTCTGTGCCTTCCACTCCCAGCCAGGCGATGGCGCTGAGGGCCGCGTCGTCGCCGAGGAAGACACTCGCCGCCTGGCCGTCCCGCACGGCCGAGATCGTCGCCGCGACCCCCTCGGCTGCCTGGCCGTGAGCTGCAAGCTCACGCCACCGGTCAAGCCCGCGCTGGCACTCCTCGCTGGCTAGCCGGGTGGCCGTCGCCTCGGCTGTGGCGGCGATTTCGTCGGCATCGGCCGCAACCTCGGCGTCTACCACCACAACAAGATCCCTCGACTTCGCCGTGAGCCGGTCAAGCAGCAGGCCCCTGGCGCGCAGGTCTCCGCCCAGGATGATGAACTCCGCTCGCGCCTGCTCGGCCTCAGCGGCGACCTGCGCAGCGAGTTCCTTGGCATTCTCCTCCCACGTGTGCTCGGCGCTGCGCTGATACCTGGCCTGCGACCATCCTCCGACCGAAGTCTTGTGCAGCGGCCATTCGGCCGCGCTGATCTCGGGCGACCTGCGAGCCTCCTGCAACTCCCATCGTCCGCCCTGATCCGCGGACGGGTCTGGTTGCCTATCGCGGAGTGATGGCGTGTTCCGTGCGCCGTTCGGCGCCGACACGTCAGGTCCGTAATACGTGATAATCTCACCGCCCGCCCGGTTGACGGCGACGCGCAGGTGCGGCACGGCAGGCGGCGCATCGGCCAGGGCGGGTCGCACGTGCGGCAGCGGCGCGACAACGGCAACCGGCAGCGCGGGCGCCGTCCGCAGGCCGATGGTGTCGGTGACCGCACCATCCCTGGCGAATACGGCGCGACCAGGCGCCGCCAGGTCGGGATTCGCGACCACCTCGGCGATCGCGTCTAGCGTCTCCATATGCGCGCCTGCGGCTGCCAGCTCGCTCCTGGCCTCTCGCCACCGGAGCTCGATGGCGTGCGCGGCATCCGGCGTGCGGCGCTCAGTCTCCAGGTAGACGGTCGCGTGTCTGCCAAAGGCGTTGTAGAGCGGCCGCAGAGTTTCTGGCTTCATCGATTCCGTTCTCCTTGTCTGGGGCGCGCGTTTGGCCAGCCGAGCTCCGAAGAGCGGGCAGCAGCTCGCGCTCGGCCCAGCTCACGAACTTCCGCGTGCCCGAACCGACTTGGGCAAGGGCCAGGTGGGTGTACCCGGCGTCAACCCACTTCTTGGCCGCGAGCAGGTAGTCCTCAACGTCGGGTCCGCAGGGCAGAAGCTCAGCCACATCGTCGCTGATCAGCTGCGGCGTGGCGTCGGCGTTTCGCCGTTCATGCCGCGCTGACGTGGCTGACCAGCCAGGCAGCCCCCAGCGCCAGACCCGCCGCACATTCGCCCTTGCCCTTTCCGTGTCGGTGTCGTAGCAAACAGGCAATTGGCCATACCGCGGCTTGCTCGTCCCGGCTGCCCTGGTGAAGGCCGCGACAAGGTCGGCGTCCGGCTCGGCTGTGATCATCGCGTCTCCGCGCGTGGCCGCCAGCTGGACGGAGTCGGCACCAGAGAGGGCGATGGCGACCGGTACCGGCCGGCTTGGCAAATCGACCAGCTTCGCGTGCTCGACCCTATAGTGCTCGCCCTTGAAGTTGACGTAACCGCCGCCGAACAGCTCCGTGATGATCTGGACCGCCTCGGTGAACCGCTCATGCCGGACCTTGGCGACACGCCAGCCTGCCCCGACAACGTGCTCGTTCAGATTCTCCGCAACTCCGATACCTAGCGTGAACCTGCCGTCCGACAGGACGCCCATTGTCGCCGCCTTCTGCGCCACGACAGCCGGGTGATAGCGGAAGATCGGGCAGGTCACAAACGTCATCAGCGGCAACCGCCGGGTTGCCTGCGCAGCGGCGCCCAGCACTGACCAGGCATAGCCGGAGCGCCCAGGGGCTTCAAGCCATGGGAACGAACGATCGGACATGGCGGAGAAGTCGAACCCGGCGGCCTCAGCGCTTTGCAGGTCGGTAACGAGTTCGCGGACGGGAGTCTGCTCGCACATCGCGGTGTATCCGAAATCAGTCATCTGCGTCCACCACGTCTCTTCGTCCGAACTGCACGGCTTGACCTGTCGCGCTACCCAGAGCGGGATGCGCCATGCATGACCGGCACCGGGATGACCTGCCGATCTCTGGCATATGCTCATCCATCGACTCCATCGTCGCCGAAACATCGGAGAAGCCGCCAGATGACCACCCAGTCAAGCCAGCGATCAGGTGATGAGATGACCGATGCGGGCCGGCCGCGCGGCACCCGCCCGATCCCGGACCGGGCGCAGGCGATCGTGATCGGCGGCGGCATCATCGGCACGTCGGTCGCCTACCACCTGGCCCACATGGGGATGAAGGACGTGCTCTTGCTCGAGCGCGACCGGCTCACTTCGGGGACGACCTGGCATGCGGCAGGCCTGATGGCGACCTTCGGGTCAACATCGCAGACGTCGACCGAGCTTCGTCAGTACACCCGCGATCTGTATTCCAGGCTCGAGGCCGAGACCGGGCTGGCCACCGGCCTGAAGCTGTGCGGACTGATCGAGCTGGCGATCGAGCCGGGCCGCCTTGAGGAGTACCGGCGGGTCGCGCAGTTCAACCGGCTGCTCGGGGTGGAGGTACACGAGATCTCCCCGCGCGAGGTCGCCGACCTCTGGCCGCTGGCCAGGACCGACGACGTACTGGCCGGTTTCTATATCCCTGACGATGGCAGGGTCAACCCGGTAGACGTGACGATGTCGCTGGCCAGGGGCGCGCGGATGCAGGGCGTGACGATAATCGAGGGCGTTCCGGTGACCGGGTTCCGCATCGACCGGGCGACGGTGACAGGTGTTACGACCGACCGCGGCGACATCGAGGCCGAATACGTGGTCAACTGCGCCGGGATGTGGGCTCGCCAGCTTGGCGAACTGGCTGGCGTGTCTATCCCGCTGCAGGCCGCCGAACACTACTACCTGCTGACCGAGCCGATCGAGGGAGTCGATGGCTCGTGGCCCGTGCTGGAGGACCCGGCGTCGTACGGCTACTACCGGGAGGAGGGCGGCGGCCTGATGCTGGGCATGTTCGAGCCGGTGTGCGCGCCGTGGAAGGTGGGCGGCATTCCCGCCGACTTCTCATTCGGAGAGCTTCCGCCTGACTGGGACCGGATGGGCCCGTACCTGGAGAAAACCATGGCCAGGGTCCCCGTTACCGAGCAGATCGGGATCAGGAAGTTCTTCTGCGGGCCGGAGAGCTTCACGCCCGACCTCTTGCCGATCATCGGCGAGGCGCCGGAGCTCAAGAACTACTTCGTCGCGGCGGGGCTGAACTCTATCGGCATCCTGACCGGCGGCGGCATCGGCCGGACGATCGCGCAATGGATCATCGACGGCAGCCCGGACATCGACGTCACAGCCATGAACATCGACCGGCTGCACCCCTACCAGGCAAACCCGGAGTATCGGGCGACCAGGACAGTGGAATCACTCGGCCTGGTGTACGCGACGCACTACCCGTACCGGCCGACCAAGACGGCGCGGGGCGCCAGGGTCTCGCCGATTTACGACCGGCTCGCCGCGCATCGCGCATGTTTCCGCGACGTGAGCGGCTGGGAGGGCGCCGACTGGTACGCGCCTGAGGGCGTCGCGCCTGAGATTGGCGAGCTCACGTGGGGCAAGCCGCACTGGTTCCAATACTGGGGGGCCGAGCATCACGCCACGCGTAACGGCGTGATTGTCATGGACATGTCGTTCATGGCCAAGTTCCTTGTCCAGGGCAGGGACGCCGCGCGTGAGCTCGAGCGGATCTCGGCGAACCAGGTCGCGGCCGAACCTGGCCGGATCACCTACACGCAATGGCTGAACGAGCGCGGCAAGCTGGAGGCCGACCTCACGGTCACCATGCTCGACGATGAGCAGTTCTTCGTCGTGGCCTCCGACACTGCGCACCGGCACGCCGAGACGTGGATGCGCAGGCACTTCGGGGACGCGCACGCGTTCGTCACCGACGTCACATCGGGATACGCCCAGATCAACGTGCAAGGTCCGCTATCTCGCGAGCTGATGGCCGCTGTGACCAGCGCTGACATGTCCAACGAGGCGCTGCCGTTCAGGGCGGCGCGCTACATCGACATCGGCTTCGCCCGGGTGCTCTGCATCAGGATCACCTACCTCGGAGAGCTGGGCTACGAGCTGCACATTCCGGCAGAACAGGCGGCCGCGGTCTACGACCGGCTGATCGCCGCTGGCGAGCCGCTCGGCGTCCGGCACGCAGGCCTGAAGGCGCTGGCCAGCCTGCGCATGGAGAAGGCGTACCGCGACTACGGCCATGACATCGATAACACCGACTCCGTTCTCGAGGCCGGCCTGGGTTTCGCCGTCGCGATGGACAAGCCTGGCGGTTTCATCGGCAGGGACGCCGTACTTGCGCAGAAAGCGGAAGGCCCGCTCAAGCGACGGCTCGTTCAGGTGCTGCTGGATGATCCCGAGCCATTGATATTCCATGCCGAAATCGTCAGCCGCAACGGCGTGCCTGCCGGGTACATGCGTTCCGCGTCCTACGGATTCACCCTGGGCGGCGCGGTTGGGCTGGCGATGATCGACGCGGACGAGCCGATCAACCAGCGTTACCTCGATGAGGGCGAATGGTTCGTGCAGATTGGCGATGCCGCCTATCCGGCACGGGCATCCTTGCGGCCGCTCTATGACCCGGCGAGCAAGCGGGTACAGATGTAGCATGCGTGCGCGCGCCTACCAGGCTGGTAGCGCTTGTCCATGAACGCGAAGGACCGAGGGTCCTGGAGGACCCACAGGCCTTCCGGATCATGAAATCGACAGGAAACCGAAGGAGGCCCGATGGCTGATCTGGCCGATTTCGAGGCGCTTGTGCCGCGCGATCACGGCCTGGTCGTGATGACGGTCATCGGACCGGACGGCCGGATCCGGCCTTCGGTCGTCAACGCGGGCGTGATCGATCATCCGCTCAACGGAGCGCGGGTCGCGGCAGTCGTGATTCACGGCAAGGCGCGGAAGCTCGCGCACCTGCGCGCCAGGCCCCGGGCTTCTGTTGTGCTGCGCGCGGGATGGCAGTGGGCTGGCGTCGAGGGTCCGGCGGAAATCATCGGGCCCGACGATCCTGCGGCGGGGATCGACGCTGACCGGCTGAGACTCCTGTTGAGGGCGATCTTCACGGCCGCCGGCGGGACGCATGACGACTTCGGCGAGTACGACAAGGTCATGGCGCAGGAACGGCGCGCCGCCGTGCTGATCACGCCGGAGCGGGTCTTCGGTTAGCGGCTGTCAGGCGAGGTTAACCCGCAGACAGGCCCAGGTCGGGTCGGCTCCCGGTGTCAGGGGCGCCTTCAGGGGCGCGATTGACCAGGCTGTGCGCGGCCATCACGAGGTACTGCCACAGCTGCTCGTCCAGAGCAGGGTCCAGCGCGATCTCGTCAAGCGCCGTCCGCATGTGGCGCAGCCAGGCATCCCGCTCCGCCTCGCCGATCGCGAAGCGCACGTGCCGCATCCGGAGCCGCGGGTGGCCGCGCAGCTGGTTGTAGGTGTCCGGCCCGCCCCAGTACTGCATCAAGAACAGCCGAAGATGCTCCGTCGCCGGGCCCAGGTCCTTGCTCGGATACACCGCCCGCAGCATCGGGTCGGCCTCGACTTCCTGGTAAAACCTGGTGACGAGCTTGGTAAAGGTTTCCTCGCCGCCGACGGCCTCGTAGAAGCTGACCTGCGGCATGGCGGTCTCCGTGTTCTCCATGACGCACCCCAGGGTACTGCCGGTCCCAGGCTGCGCCGGTTTGGCCGTCCGCGGTCCGCTCGCGGCAAGCTGCGAAGTCATCTGGAATTCATGGTCAGTTCGCGACCGTGAACGAGGTCAGGTGGCAATTTGGTGTTGGCGGTTCGGCCCTCGTGCGGTCACACTGGTCACGGGTGCCCCGGCAGCCAGCGGGCGGCCCGGCCTGGGAGGTGGCTTTGCGCAGGGTATTGCTGCTCAACATCACGTATGAGCCGCTCACCACCGTCTGCCTGCACCGCGCCGTGGGACTCGTGCTGGCCGACAAGGCAGAGATTGTGCATGACGACAGCTCGGGCTGCATGTTGCACTCTGCCTCGGTGAATCTCGCCGTGCCGTCGGTCATCAGGCTGTGCCGCTATGTGAGGATCCCTTACCGCAACCGGGTACCGCTGACCAGGGCGGCGCTCATGCGCAGGGACAACTATCTGTGCGCGTATTGCGGCTTGTCGGCAGACACGATCGACCACGTCGTCCCGCGAAGCCGGGGCGGCGGTCATGTATGGGAGAACTGCGTCGCGTCCTGCACGCGGTGCAATCATCGCAAGGCCGACCGGCTCGTCGAGGAACTTGGCTGGAAGCTGCGCTGGGACCCGCTCGCCCCGCGCGGGATGCACTGGCGCCTGATCGGCGCGGCACGCGACGGCGACCCGCAGTGGGCGACCTACTTGGCGGCGACCACCGCGGCTTGATCCGTGGCCGGCCCGGCTGTCACCCCGAAGTCGCGGAATTCGCGGATGGTCGCGGCGAGGAGCACGGCCAGCACGAGGACCGCTCCTGCAGCCGGGAAGAACGGCGCTGGCCCGATGTGCCGCACGATCACGCCGGCCAGCGCGACCGACGCAGGGAACGCCCCGATGCTGGCCAGCATGACCAGGCTCATCACCCTGCCGATCAGTTGCGGCGGTGCCCATTGCTGGAGCAACGTCACGATGACAACGTTGCCGAAGTAGCCCGCCGCGCCGAAGATCAGCGCAGCCGCTGCCGCACCGGGTAGGCCGCCAAGGTACGGCAGGAAAGCTACCGTGATCCCGCCGATCACGAAGCCCGCGCAGGCTCCTGTTGCCGGGCGCCGCAGATTGCTGAGCTTGGCGGCGGTCAGGGTGCCGCCGAGCGCTCCGAACCCGAAGCATGCGATGAGCGCCCCGTAGCCGGCTGGACCGAACCTGGCATGAGCGAGTGCGGGCAGGGCGACCTCGAACGCGCCGGCTATGACGAAGTTCGCGAGCACGGCAACGATCAAAATCGCCTGCAGGACGCGAGCTCGCAGGAACAACCTCCAGACGCTCGGCTGCCCGTCGGTCTGTCCAGCGGCGGCACCAGCCACCGTCTCCGCGCCCCCTGCACCGGCGGCTTTAGGCCCGGAGCCCGCGGCCACGTCGGCGGGCGCCGCCTGCTTACCGCGCATCAGCGCCAGCGAGGCCGCCGAGAGGGCGAAGGAGGCGGCGTCGACGGCGAACGCCGGCGCCGGCCCCGCTGTGGTCACGAGGATGCCGCCGAGAACAGGTCCGGTGAGGCTGCCGACCTGAATCATCGCCGAGGACAGGCCGTTTCCCGCCTGCAGTTGTTCGGTGGGCAGCAGGGACGGCATAATCGCGGCCGATGCTGGCAGGAACAAGCCCTCGCCCGCGCCGATCACGGCGGCCACCGGGCCGAGGAAGGCCACGGAGACCAGGTTGCGTGCCGCGAACACCGTGAGGATCGCGACGAGCACGCAGCGGACGATGTCCGCCGCCAGCATGACGGCCCGCGGGTTGAGCCGGTCGGCGAGCATGCCGCCAACCGGAATCAGCACAGTCCGCGGGGCTCCGTAGCACGCCAGCACCGTGCCGAGCAGGACGGTTCCGCCATGCGCCGACAGGATGAGCCAGGGGAGCGCGACCGCGTAGCAGAAGTCGCCGACCGTCGAGCCGAGCTGCCCGAGGCCGAAGAGCCTGAAGTCCCTGACCGCGAGCGGCCCGGCGCTAAATGTGCTCGCGAGCCGGTGCGCCAGCCCCTTCCTGCCGGTCGATGGCGATGACATGATCTGGCTCCTCAGGGTCACTGGCCTACCGGCCGGTTCGGGGGATGTCCTTGTCGCCGGGAGCGAACCAGGGCGTGAAGTCGAGCATCACGTGCACGCGGCGAGCGCCTGGAGGTCGATCCTCGGGCAGCAGCCGCCGGTATTCGGACAGGACCTGCTGCACCTTGGCGGTGGCCGCCTCGAGCTCGGCTGGCGTGACGTGCAGCACGTCCTGGCTGGATCCGGCGGCTCGCTGCCAGTCGCCCGGATACGCGAACTCTCGGCTGAGGTACTCAGAACGCACCTCGTCGAACCTGGCCCTGAGGCTCTGCTCGAGCAGCCGGGTCGCCGTCCTGAAGGCCTGCGGGCGGTTGGGGTCGGATCCGACGCTGATGGCGACCACGCGAGCGCGCCAGGGCCGGTGCCGACGGTCCTGACCGCCTGAGGGGTCTTCACCGACGAATCCGTACCTGGCCAGCGCGCGCAGGTGGTAGCTGCACGCCGACGGGGACAGGCCCGCCACGTCAGCACATTCGGTTGCCGTCGCCGGGCCGTCCAGCACCAGATGCTGCAGGATTGCGAGCCTGGCCGGATGAGCCAGCGCGCGCAGCGCCCGAGGATCGGTGATCTCAAGCGGGTTCTCCGGAGTGCCTGGCTCGGCGCCGTCCCGCATGTTGTGAAAGCTTAGTTGCGAAAGAAACCCTTCACAACTCCCTTGGAGTGAGTTCTCCCGGCATTGCGCACGGCGGAGGTCGGCGGGTCCGGATGCTACGTTCGCTTCACCAGGCCCGCCGCCGGGCGGATGAGTTACGGGGATGGCCAGTTATGCAACGGGACATTTTCACCAGCGACCATGATGCCTTCAGGGACGCGGTGCGCTCGTTCATCGCCAAGGAGGTCGCGCCATACCACGATCAGTGGGAGCGCGACGGGGTCGTGTCGCGTGAGGTGTGGCTCGCCGCCGGCGATGCCGGGCTCCTCGGCATCGACATGGAAGAGCGCTTTGGCGGCGGCGGTAACGACGATTACCGCTACTACCTGGTGCTGAACGAGGAAATGACCAGGGCAGGAGCACACGGCCCTGGGTTCTCGGTGCACAACGACATCAATGGCCAGTACTTCAAGCGACTCATGACGCAGGAGCAGGCGCAGCGCTGGATGTGCGGGTACTGCAGCGGGGAACTGATCACCGCGATCGCGATGAGCGAGCCAGGCGCTGGCAGCGACCTGCAGGGGATCAGGACGACCGCGGTCCGCGACGGCGACAGCTACGTGGTCAACGGGCAGAAGACGTTTATCTCAAACGGCCAGCTCGCCGATCTCGTTATCGTCGTGGCGCGCACGAACCCCGACGCCGGTCACCGCGGCATCAGCCTGCTGATCGTCGAGCGGGGGATGGCGGGGTTCGAGCGCGGCAGGAATCTGGACAAGATCGGAATGCACGCGCAGGACACCTCGGAGCTGTTCTTCAGCGACGTCCGCGTGCCAGCGGCGAACCTGCTCGGCGAAGAAGGCGGCGGATTCATCGCGCTGATGCAGAACCTGCCGAGGGAGCGGGTCGCGATCGGCGCTACCGCGCTCGCCGCCGCGGAAGCGGTGTTCGAGGAGACGCTGGAGTACTGCAAGCAACGCCAGGCGTTCGGCCGCCCGATCGGGCAGTTCCAGCACAACAGGTTCGTCCTGGCTGAGATGGCGACCGAGCTCGCAGTGGCCCGAGCGTTCACCGACAAGGCCGTGCTCGAGCACAACGCCGGCCGTCTCTCCAACGAAGATGCCTCGATGGCGAAGTGGTGGGACACCGAACTCTGCAACCGCGTCATCGACCGCTGCCTGCAGCTACACGGCGGCTACGGCTACATGCGCGAATACGCGGTCGCCAGGGCCTTTGCCGACGGCAGGGTTCAGACGATCTTCGGCGGCACCACGGAGATCATGAAGGAAATCATCGGCCGCGGCCTGGGCGTCTGAGCGCTCAGTACCGCTCGACGTGATGCGACCGGCCCTCGAGCGGCTCATCGGCGCCGACCGTTGTCCAGTACTCGGTGCCGTGGACGATCTGGTCGTCCCGCACTGAATAGAACCCGGCTGCGCGGAACAGCCCGAGGTCGGTGTGCGGCACCTCGACCTCGGCAGCGACCTGATCATCTTCCGCGATGACCCTGAGCACCTTGATCGACCAGCCCGCCGGGTACTCCTGGTTCACCGCGATGATCTTATCCCTGCCGACTAGCCGCTCCCGGCTAGCCGGCCAGTCGATGACGGCGTTCTCTGCGACGAGCTCGGCCGCTCCAGCCCAGTTGTGGTCCTGAAAGCGGTGCCAGAGCGCTCGCACTACCTCGGATGGCTCCATGACTCCATCCTCCCGGCCGGCACTGACAATCCCGCCGCCATTGTCGGATGGATCCGGGGACCCCGTGCGGGAATCTCGGATCGACC
>DATELR010000380.1:0-9143 GCA_035276345.1 Streptosporangiaceae bacterium
CGACACCGCAGGAAGCCGCGCTCCCAGGCGACCGGGACAGGCGGGCGCTGAGAGGATGGCAAGGAGCATCGCCGTCCGAAGTTGGTACCACGCGCAAGTGAGAGGTGCATATGTCTGGTCCGCTGTTTCCGACGTCGCTGGTCGGCAGCTACCCGCAGCCTGACTGGCTGATCGACCGGGAGAAGCTGGCTGGCCGGTTCCCGCCGAGGGTCCGGGCTCGTGAGCTTTGGCGAGTCGATCCGGCATATCTGGAGCAGGCTCAGCAGGACGCCGCTCGGCTGGCGATCGCCGATCAGCGCGAGGCGGGGCTGGACATCATCACCGACGGTGAGACCGGCAGGGAAAGCTACTCCAACGCGTTCGCCACTGCGCTCGACGGCGTGGATATTGACAACCCAGGCACCGCGCTCGACCGGAGCGGGCACCCGAACCCGGTACCCAGGATCGTCGGGCCGATCAAGCGCCGGCATGCCGTCAACGTGGCTGCCCTGAACTTCCTGAAGCAGCACGCCGGACAGGACAAGACCGTCAAGATCACAGTTCCCGGCCCGTTCACCATGGCCCAGCAGGCGCAGAACGACTTTTACTCCTCCATCGAAGAGGCCGCCTACGCCTACGCAGGAGCCGTGAACGAGGAGATCGCCGACCTGTTCGCGGCCGGCGCGGACATCGTCCAGGTTGACGAGCCCTACCTGCAGGCCAGGCCGGATGCGGCGCGCGATTTCGGAGTCGGCGTGCTGAACACCGCGCTTGATGGCATCACCGGCACGACGGCCGTTCATCTTTGCTTCGGGTACGCGGCGATCATTCACGAGCGGCCCAGCGGCTACTCGTTCCTGCCCGAGCTTGCGACGTGTTCTGCCAAGCAGATCTCGATCGAGACGGCGCAGGCCGGGCTGGATTGCTCGGTGCTCGGCGAGCTCGCCGACGCAGGCAAGACCGTCATTCTCGGCGTGCTCAACCTCGGCGATCACGGCGTCGAGAGCCCCGAACAGGTGGCGGACAGGGTCCACCGCGCACTGGCGTTCGTGCCGGCCGACCAGCTAGTCCTTGCTCCAGACTGCGGCATGAAGTACCTGCCGCGAGAGTCGGCGTTCGGCAAGCTCAGGGCCATGACCGCAGCCGCCGCCAAGTTGCGCGCCGAACAGCACTGAGCGCGCCTGACCAGGAGGTGATGCCTTGCGGCGACGGGTAATCGGTGCTGCGCTGACGGTCGTCGGCGTCTTGATGGTGCTCTTCGTGCCGGTCGGGGGAGTTGTCGGGTGCGTGGACTGCGTTGCCGGGGCGCAAGATCCTAGGTGCGGCTGCCATGATTACGGGGCGTACGACTGGTGGGGCCTAATTCATTACCCCCCTGGGTGGGACAAGCTGGTCTTCCCGATGTTGGTCATCGGCGTCGCGCTCGTCGCGACCGGGATCGTCCTCCTAGTCAAGCGACGCTCCGGTAGCTCCCCTTCGGTCGGCTAGGGCTGTCGATGAAATAGGCGCGCTGGCCTTCACATTCAAGGGAGACCAGATCAGCGAGATATGGCTGCGGCACTTGATGATGCCAAGACGCTGCTGGCAGCACGCCAGACCGGCATCCCCTGCGCACGCGGCAGGGCGGGGCGACCTTTCGATCGCCCCGCTCTTCGTGAATTCGCGGATCAGCTCGCGCTGGGGGTGGGAGTGCTACTCGGCGTTGAAGAATCGCTCGGTACCGGGCTGCCCGACGGGTCAGGCGGCGCGACCGGCGGGTTCGGCGTCGCTCCGACGTCGAGTTGGACCTTGCCGGGCTGCTCAGTCCACGCACCGTAGACGAAGTATCCGTCTGGCACGCTGTCGGCCTGCGTATCCACAACCTGACCGTTGCCGTTCACGACCTCCACGTTGTAGTCGGGAGCAACGCCAGCGCTCTGGAGCAGCGGAAGGACGTCGGCTACGGTCTTGCCTGCGATGTCGGCTCCCGCGAGCACCTCACCCGGCGCGGTAGCCGACTCGGCGATCCAGTAGAACTCGCCAGGATTCGCGGCTCGGCCGATGAAGATCTCGGCATGGCCCTGGAAGCTGGCCGACACCCGCACGCCGTCCTTGTCGATCGCGCGCAGTCCTGGCACCTGCCCGAGCACGCCGTTCGCCCCGTAGCCCAGGTACTTGCCCACCATGGGCGGAGACACCGGGAACAACCCGATCGTGACGTCGACGCCGTCGGCCCTGAGTTCCCTGCGAAAGCGTTGCACGTCGGCGATGACCGCCCGCGGATCCCGGACCACCACGTCCACGCCGCGGCCGTGCTTGGTGATCACGAGCGCGGCGTGCGCGGGCTCGATGCCGCCAGGCCGCGCCACCAGGCCGAAGACCAGCATCGCGGCGGTCAGCGCCACGGCTGCCGGAACTCCGGCTATCCATCTGCGTCGGGCGCTAAGCCACGGCCGGCGGCGCGTCGTGCCCGAGCCCGCAGCGTCCTTGGCAGGATCCGCGCTCACCAGTGCAGCCAATTCTGCCCGGGTGCTCGCGCTGACCAGGTCCGCCGCCGCGTCATCGTCGATGACGGCGATCCTGGCGAGTGATTCTAGATCGTTCATGCTGGCTCTCCGTTCGAGATTCCGGCGAGGATTGGATGCGACGAGACGCCCGGCGCGTCGAGTGCCTTTCTGAACTTCGCCCGTGCCCGATGCAGCCTGATCCGTACGGCATTGCGGGAGCAGCTGAGAACGGCAGCGATCTGAGCGTTGTCCAACCCCTCCCACGCCACTAGCGCGAGCAATTCGCGGTCAGCGTCCGGCAGGCTCCTGAAGGCGGCACCGAGTCCGGCGAGCTCGGAGGTGTACTCGGGGGCGAGCTGAACCTCTGCCAGCTCGGTGCGCAACCGGTCGCTCAGACCTGAACGCCTTCGTTCGCCCCGATGGTGGTTGGCAAGCACACGGCGGGCGACGCCGTAGAGCCACAGCCTGGCGCGGTCATCCGGCGGCACCTCATCGAACCGCCGCCAGGCCGTCAGGAATGTCTCGGCGACGACGTCGGCTGCATCCTCAGCGTTCTGGGTGCGGCGCAGCACGTATCCGAGCACCGGACCGAAGTTGGCCGCATAGACCGACTCGAATCGTTGTCGCCGTTGATCGGCGTCCCCGGCTTGCGGGTTTCTCACAGTTGCTCCTTCCGACACCTGGCACGTGTCCGGATGAGCGCGAGCATTTCAAGATGACCGGCATTGCCGGCCGGAGAGCAGGCCGGCCGATTCATCCGTCCTTAGGGTGAACGGCCGCCACTGGCATGTCCGTTCGCCGTGGGCTTGAACAGGCGCCGCCGCATTCCCTACCGTGGGCGTGCGGATATGTTCGGCTGATGCCGTCCTAGGGGTGGGGATTCGGTATGCGGCGACCGGTCTTCTTGCTGGTTTCCAGCGACGCGTCGCGTCTGGACGCGCTGAGCGGCGATCTCCGCCGCCGGTACGAGGCGGATTACCAGGTACTCGCCGCCAGCTCGGCCGCTGCCGCGCTGGCGACGCTCGGCGACCTGGCCGCCTCCGGCGAGGAGGTGGCATTGATCATCGCAGATGAGCACCTCGCAGATATGGCCGCCGCTGACTTCCTTGTACGCGCGCGTGAGGTGAACCGCGACGCCAAGCGGGTCATGCTGATCGACCGCGGCAACTGGTCCGCGGGCCATCCCGCCGTCCTGGCACTCGCGGTGGGGAAATTCGATTACCACCTGTACGCGCCATGGCGGCCCCCGGAACGCTTCCTGTATCCGGCCCTGAGCGAGTTCCTCGCCGCCTGGGACAAGACGCAGGAGCCGTCCTCGGTTGCCTTCCGCATCGTCGGTCCCGAGCACTCGCCTGCCGCCCACCGGCTGCGCGACGACCTGACCAGGATCAGCATTCCTTACGCGTTCTTCAGCGAAAGCTCAGCAGAGGGCGTGCAGCTGCTGCGCGAGCACCATCTGGAAGGCACCACCGCGCCGGTAGTGGTGAGCCGCGACGGCCACGTGCTCGTCGATCCTTCCCACTCCGACCTGATGGAGACGCTCGGTTTCCACGCCGACCTCGACGGCCGATCTTGCGACGTAGCGATTATCGGTGCCGGGCCGGCCGGTCTTGCCGCCGCCGTCTATGCGGCCTCAGAGGGCCTGACGACGGTGGTGCTCGAGCCTGACCTGCCGGGCGGGCAGGCAGGGACAAGCTCGATGATCCGCAACTATCTGGGGTTCCCGCGCGGCCTGTCGGGAGATGACCTCACCAACCGCGCCATCGAGCAGGCGTGGCTGTTCGGGGCCGACTTCACGCTGGGCGAGGCGGAGCGGCTTTCCTTCAGCGGTGAGGCGCGCCTGGTCCATGCCGTCGGCGGCGGGTTGCTCGAGGCCAGGACCGTGATCATCGCGACGGGAGTGACCTGGCGGCGCCTGGGCGTGCCGACCCTCGAGGCGCTGGTCGGAGCGGGAGTCTTCTACGGCGCTGCTGGCGCCGAGGCGCGCGCAATGGCGGGCCGGGACGTCTACGTGATCGGGGCCGGCAACTCCGCTGGCCAGGCGGCCATCCACCTGGCCAGGTACGCCTCGTCGGTCACGATGGTCGTGCGCGGTTCCGGCCTGCAGGAGAGCATGTCGAACTACCTGGTCACCGAGATCAGCAAGACCCCCAACATTGAGGTGCGCCCGGCAACCGAGGTCGTCGGCGGCACTGGCGGGTGCAGCCTGGAAACGCTGACCCTGCGGCATCGTCCGAGTGGCGCCACGGAGACCGTCAGCGCCGCCGCGTTGTTCGTCATGATCGGCGCCAAGCCGCACACCGACTGGCTGGAAGGGAGCGTGGAACGGGACAGCCAGGGCTATGTCCTCACTGGCCGGGACTTGCGCAGGGCAGGTGAACAGAGCTGGCCGCTCCGGCGGCCGCCGCTGCAGCTGGAGACCGGCATTCCCGGCGTCTTCGCGGCAGGCGACGTGCGGCACCGGTCGATCAAGCGGGTCGCGTCAGCGGTCGGCGAAGGCGCCACGGCCATTCAGCTTGTGCACGAGTACCTGCAGGCGACGGACGACTGAGCGATTCTCAATCCCCCAGCTCAGCCCGGCGGCGGGTTACGAACTCCTCGAGCTCGGCCCGGATGGCGTCGTCCATCGGCGGCTGCTCATACGCGTCGAGCGTCTTGGTGACGATCTCCGACGCCCGGGCGGTCGCGTCCTTGCCGCCCAGCTTGAGCCACCGCTCGTAGTTCGCTGTCGAGGAAAGCAGCGGCCGGTAGAAGCACTCCCTGAACCGCTCCATGGTGTGCTGTGCGCCGAGGAAGTGACCGCCGTGGCCGACCTCCTCATGCGCGCCGAAGGCCAGCGAGGCCTCGTCGATCTCCAGCGGGGTGAACTCGACCTGCAGCATCCTGAGCAGCTCGATGTCGACGATGAACTTCTCGTAGCACGACACCAGGCCACCCTCGAGCCAGCCGGCCGCGTGCATCACCCAGTTGGTCCCCGCCAGGAACGTCGGCAGCAGCGTCATCAGCGACTCATAGGCCGCCTGCGCGTCGCACGTCTGGCTCGAGTTCAGCCCGCCGCCGGTGCGGAACGGCAGTTTGTAATGGCGCGCGAGCTGCCCGGTGCAGTACAAGCCGATCGCCGATTCTGGTGTTCCGAAACTGGGCGAGCCTGACTGCATGTCGATGTTGGACAGGAACGACCCGAAGATGACCGGGCAACCGGGCCTGATCAGCTGGGCCAGCGCAATGCCCGATAGCGCTTCGGCGAGCTGCTGCGCGAGCGCTGCGGGAATGGAGACCGGCGACATCGCGCCCATCAGCAAGAACGGCGTCAGCACGACCGGCTGGTTCGCCGCGCAGTACTCGAACTGGGCGTCCAGCATCCGGTCATCCCAGCGCAGCGGTGAGTTGCAGTTGATCAGGGAGATCGTTGCTGGCGTCGCCTCGATCGCGTCGCGCCCGCCGAACAAGATCTCGGTCATCTTGATCGTGTCGGCCGCGTTCGGCCCTGAGACGACGTTGCCCATGTAGACCTTGTCGGTCAGCGTCTGCAGCGCGTAGATCATGTCGAGGTGCCGGGAGTCGAGCGGGGTGTCGTTGGGCTCGCAGATCACGCCGCCGGCCGAGTCGAGCTGGCTGAAGGACTGCGACATCATCGCTAGCTGACGGAAGTCCTGCAGCGTGGCGTCCCTGCGGACCTCGCCTTCACGGACAAACGGTGACCCGTAAACGGCACTGAACACCATCTCGTCGCCACCGAGATGCACGGTGTTGGCCGGATTCCTGGCCTGCACGTCGAATTCCGACGGCGCCTTGGCGACCTGCTCGAGCACGAACTCGGGGTCGAGCTTGACGACCTCCCCGTCGACGTCCTGGCCTGCCTTGCGGAACAGCTCGGTCGCCTCAGGTTTGGCGAACTGAATGCCGATCTCGCTGACGATCCGCCGCCAGCCTTTGTCGAGAACGTTAATGGCGTCCGGGGACAGGATCTCGTAGCGCGGCATCCGGTTGCGGAACATGGCGACCTCGGTTCGATGTGCGACGTCTGTATCTGGGGCGGCGGGGCCTAGCACAATCTTGACCGCTCTGGCGGAGAAATCTAGGATCACATCGTAGAACTAGGTTCCGGAATATGGAACAGCCGCGCGGCGCCTCGTCGGCGTCGTCCCGGCAGGCACAGTAGGGATTATCGTGAGCAGCCCAAACGGGACACAGGCCATAGACCGGGCAGCCATGCTGCTCGCGCAGGTCGTGCATGGCAGCGAGCCCGTCAGCTTCACCGAGCTCACTGCCACCTGCGGCCTGGCGAAGTCGACGACGTCGCGGCTGCTGATGGCGCTCGAACGCCACCAGCTGGTCAGGCGCGACGATGACGGCAGGTTCTGGCCGGGGGAGCTGTTCGTCAGGTACGCCTGGCGGGGCACGGCAGGCGAGGACCTCGTCGCCGTCGCTCATCCTTGTCTCGCCAGGCTGGGCGAGCAGACCGCCGAGACGATCAATCTTGGCGTGGTCGAGACCTCGGGGGATTCCCCCCGACCTGGGACCGGGGGCACTGCGGGCGTCGCTGCCCGCGCGGGCGGGGGCGGCGCGGGCAGCGGCACCGCGGTGGTACAGCAGATTGCCCAGGTCGACAGCCGCTACATGATCGGCGGCACGAACTGGGTCGGCCTGGCAGTTCCGCTGCATTGCTCAGCGCTCGGCAAGGTTCTGCTCGCCTTCGGCGCGGCCAAGATGCCTGCCGAGCCGTTCGAAAGCCGGACGGCCCGCACGATCACTACCCGCGCGGCGCTCACGGCCGAGCTCGCCGAGGTCCGTCAGCGTGGCTATGCCGTCACCGATGAGGAACTGGAGCCTGGCCTGGTCGCCGTGGCCGCCCCGGTATTCGCCGGCGGGCCGTCGGCGATCGCCGCCATTTCTGTCTCCGCACCGGCGGTGCGGCTGACCGCTGACCTGATTCCGGGGACGGCGGCCGCTTGTATCCGCGCCGCCGACGCCCTATCGGCCGTGCTCGGCGGGACCCGCGTGCCGCCGACGGGCTTCGGCCGCGAGAACGCCAGCACTGCCGCATAGACCGCCAGATCACAACACAGCAAGTCCCAGATAACCCGAGCCGACGAGCCAAGTAGGTGCGCCAATGACGAACGAGGAGCTGCTCCGCCAGCTGTACGACGACACCCTGGTCGGGAACGGGCCTTCGGTGCTTGAGCTGACCAACGCCGGGCTCGCCGCTGGGCTTGGCCCGGAGACCCTGCTCTATGAGGCGCTGATTCCCTCTCTTGAGGAAGTTGGTGCGCGTTTCGAGCGCGGCGACTTCTTCGTCCCCGAGATGCTGATAGCCGGCAAGGCGATGGCTGGCGCGCTCGAGATCCTGCGGCCGCTGCTGGCCGAGACCGGCGCTGAAACGATCGGCAAGATCGTGATGGGCACCGTCAAGGGCGACGTGCACGACATCGGCAAGAACCTCGTGAACATCATGTTCGAGGGCGCCGGATTCCACGTGATCGACCTCGGCGTGCAGGTAGCGCCCGAGAAGTTCGTCGACGCCGTCGTGGAGCACCAGCCCGACATCGTGGGCTTCTCGGCATTCCTGACCACCACGATGCCGATGTTCAAGGCCAACATCAACGCGCTCAACAAGGCTGGCCTGCGCGAAAAGGTGCTGGTGATGGTCGGCGGCGCGCCTGTCACTCAGGAATATGCAGACGTTGTGGGCGCCGACGGTTACGCCGCTGACGCGTCGGCCGCAGTGGTGAAGGCCAAGCAACTGATCGCAGGCCGCCGCGCGGCGGCCCTGTCCGCCTGAGGCCCGGCGGTTCGAGCATGGACACGGTGCTGCGGTCCGCGAGCAAAGAGGTCATCATCGGGGCTGACCGGCCGTTCTGCGTGATCGGCGAGCGGATCAACCCGACCGGGCGCAAGCTCTTCCAGGAGCAGCTGCGCCGCGATGACCTGTCCAGGATTGAAATCGACGTCGCTCAGCAGGTGGCCGGCGGCGCGATGGTCCTCGACGTGAACATGGGCGCCCCGCTGGCCGACGAGACCGAGCTGATGATCAAGGCCGTCAAGCTGATCGAGTCGCTCACCGACCTGCCGCTCTGCCTGGACTCCTCGATCGTGGAAGTCCTCGAGGCTGGCCTGGTGACCTACCAGGGCAAGGCTCTGGTCAACTCGGTGACCGCAGAGGACGAACGGCTCGACGCGATCCTGCCGCTCGTCGCAAGGCATGGTGCCGCGGTGATCGGGCTGCCCAACGACGAGGAGGAGATCCCGGAGGACCCGGCCAGGCGGCTGGAGCTCGCGCGCAAGATCATCGACACGGCGACTGGCAAGTACGGGATTCCGATCGAGGACGTGCTGATCGATCCGCTCGCGATGCCCATCGGCGCGGACACGTCGGTCGTGGTGAGGACGCTCGAAACGCTCCAGCTACTCCGCGAGGAATTCGGCGTGAACACGACGCTCGGCGCATCCAACGTCTCTTTCGGGATGCCGGACCGCGCTGCGCTGGTAGCGGCGTTCCTCCCGATGGCGAGCGCGTCTGGCCTGACCAGCGCGATCATGGACGCCCGCTCCCCCGAGCTGGTCCGCGCCGCCAGGGCCTGCGACCTGCTGCTGAACAGGGACGAGTGGGGCGCCACCTGGATCGCGGCGCATCGCGCCGCGATCCAGGTCGTGCCAGTCCGGGGGGACGACCCCCCG
>DATELR010000381.1:0-9576 GCA_035276345.1 Streptosporangiaceae bacterium
AGCCACCCCGCGGGCCGTCCGGCTATCCGCGCATCCTGACTCCGCTGCGCGCGGCGGTGGCCACGGCCGACGGCTGGATCGCGTTGCAGCCGCATCGAGACGAGCAATGGAACGCGCTGGTTCGCGCCGGCGGGCTCGACGAACTGGCCGGCGACCCGCGGCTGTCGGTCAGGAGCCTCTGGCGCGAGCCAGGGTTCGGCTACGCCACGCTGAGCCGGGTTCTGGCGACCAAGACAACAGCGGAGTGGCTGACGTTTTGCGCCGCTCACGGTATCCCGGCTGCTCCTGCCGCCGGGATCGACGACGTCATCGCCGACCTGCCTGAGGCCGAGCATCCGGAGGCAGGCGCCTTCAAGCTGATCCCGCCGCCCACCAGGTTCTCCGCCACACCGCCCAGCGTGCGCCGGCCGGCGCCGTTGCCCGGCCAGCACACGCACGAAGTCCTGGCGGAAGCGGGCTTCAGCGAAGCAGAGATCACTGCCCTGGCCGAGTCCGGCACCATTCGTTCGCCAGGCTAACGTTTTCCTCGTGGGCGAAAACACCGTGCCAGCGACCAGGGCCGAGCGCGCGATGTCTTTCGGCGCGATCGCGACCGACTACGACCGGCTGAGGCCGAGTCCACCGCAAGAAGCCGTGCGCTGGCTGCTGCCGGAAAGGTGCGACGTTGCCGTCGATCTCGCGGCCGGCACGGGGCTGTTCACCCGCGCGGTCGCTATGAACGTGAGCGATGTCGTTGCGGTCGAGCCCGACGCCAGGATGGCATCGGTCTTGCGGACTCGCTCGCCGGGCGTCCACGTAGTCGCTGGCCGCGGCGAAGCGATTCCGTTGCGACCATCGGCCGCGGACGCCGTGCTGATCTCGTCGGCCTGGCATTGGATAGATCCCGAGCTCGCTGTCCCCGAGATTGCGCGGGTGCTGCGGCAGGCGGGCCGATTCGGCGTGATCTGGACCAGCCGCGACCGAACGGTCGACTGGGTCGCCGACCTGGACCGGCTGCGCAGGACGGTCTCGACCAGCGAGTACCGGCGCCGATGGCGCGAGGTGCCGCCGCCGGGCGCTCTGTTCGAGAACGTGCAGGACGCGTACTTCACGTTCACCAGGCCGATGACGGTAGACGACGTCGTCGGCATGCTCGGCACGTACAGCAGGCTGATCACTGCGAGCGCGGCCGAGCGTACCGACGCGCTCGGCCGGGCCAGGTCCGCGCTGACCTCGAGATTCGGCAACGTCAGCGCGATCGACGTTCCGATGCGCTCGGTGTGCTGGCGCGCCGACAGGCGCTAGGGCATCCTCGCCAGGAACGCACTGACCTGCGCGTTGAACAATTCGGGCTGATCAAGGTTGCACGAATGGCCCGCGTCGGGAATCACGACGAGTTCGGCCTGCCGGACCTTCGCGGTGACGTAATCGGCCGCGCCCAGGAACGGCTTGTCGTCAGCGCCGACAACCACGAGCACCGGCACGTCGACGGCCGGCAGGGCGTCGATGACCCTGCCGTCGTGCTGGGTCAGCATCCCGCGCGCCGCGCGCGCAAGGCCAGGCTCGCAGTGGCGCTCGTACCGCGCCGCAGTAGCGAGCGCGCGGCCGTTCCACTTCTGTCTGGCCTCATCGTTCCTGAAACCCGGCCCGGTGTCGCACAGGATCAGGGCGGCAACTCGTTCCGGGTGGTCAAGCCAGAACGCCAGCGACAGATACCCGCCGAGCGACAACCCGCCGAGGATCGCGCGCTCAGCACCGCACTCGTCGAGCAGCGCGCCCATGTCATCCAGACAAGCCGCCTGGGTGTACTCGGCCTGATCGGGCGGTGAATCGCTGCGACCGTGGCCGCGCAGGTCCAATGTGATCAATCGCCGGTCGGCCGACAGGGCCGCCACGTTTGGCGCCCACATCTCGGCCGATGCACCGAACCCGTGCGTGAGCAGCAGCGGCAGCTTGCCCGAGTCGGCAGCCCCATGCACGTCGTAGCTGATGCGGACGCCGCCGCGGTCGAGTTGGCTCACAGTACTTCCTCCTCAGCCAGTGCGTACGTCGCGGAAGGGGATGCCGACGCTGACATCGGGTTCGCGCGGGAGCCCGAGTATCCGCTCGGCGATGATCGAGCGCTGGATCTCGTCAGTGCCGCCAGCGATCGATATCGCCGGCACAGAGACGCTTATCTCGGTGATCGTTCCGCTGAGCAGCGACCCAGGCCCGGAGAGCAGCCCCGCCGGGCCGGCAATCATCGAATGCACCCGCGCAGCCTGCTTGGCGATCTTGCTGCTCGCCAGCTTGCCGAGCGACCCTTCTGGCCCAGGTCGCTCCCCGGCCGCCTTGGCCGCTGCCGCACGCTCGGCCATCCAGCGGGCCGACCAGCTGAGCTCGATCAGTTTCGCGATCTCCTGGCGCACGACCGGGTCGCGCGACCTGCCGAGCGCCTGCGCCTGCGAGATGACGAGATCAGGCCGTCCGGCGCGCTGCGGATACCACTTGTGCGGCTCGGCGATGGCGGTGCGCTCTGCGATCGCTTCCTGCCACGCGCGGCCACCCGCGTCATCCGGCAGTGGCGGGAAAACGGCGAGCCTGCGCTCATGTGCGAGCGTGGCCCTGGCAACGGCCCAGCCGCCGCCAAGTTCGCCGATCACCTCTTCGACGTGCGCTTCGTCGAAGAACACCTCATTGAACGAGCTGTGCCCGTTCATCTGGCGCAGCGGCCTGACGGTGACGCCGGGCTGGCGCATCGGCAGCACGAACGCGGTGATGCCCTGGTGCTTAGACACGTCCCAGTCGGTCCTTGCGAGCAGCAATCCGAAGTCCGCCGTTGCCGCGCCGGTCGACCACACCTTCTGGCCGCTCAGCCGCCAGGCGTCACCATCGCGCTCGGCGCGAGACTGCAGGCCCGCGAGATCGGAGCCCGCGCCCGGCTCGCTGAACAGCTGGCACCAGGTGATCTCACCGGTTACCGTCGGCCGGATGTAGCGCTCCTTGAGTTCCTCGCTGCCGTGTTCCAGGATCACCGGTGCGACCAGCATCATGCCAAGGCCCTCCGGCGGCCCGGGAACAACAGCGCGCCGCATCTCTTCCGCGACGACCCGGCCTAGCGCGCCGGATAGCCCGCGGCCGCACCACCGCTCCGGCCACGTGGGACAGCCCCATCCGCTGTCTGCCAGCAGCATCCGCCACCGCTCGAGCGGCATACCGGGGTCCCAATGCTCGGTAATCCACCGGGAGACCTCGGAGCGGACCTCGCCTGTGTTCATTGGCCCTGTGTTCATCGGCCCGTGTTCATTGGCCGGTGAAGGTCGGTGCCCGACGCTCCGCCGCCGCCTTCACGCCCTCGGCAAAGTCGGCTGTCGGCCAGAGCTTCTGTTGCTCGGCCAGCTCGCGAGCCGTGGCGGCCTTGATCCGGTCGGCTAGCCCGGCCCGCATGGTGGCCCTGATCGCGCAGACCGCGAGCGGCGCCGCCGATGCGATCTCCGCGGCGAGATCTTGTGCCGCTCCGCGCAGTTCACCGGTATCGACGAGGCGGTCGGCCAAGCCAAAGGCTTTCGCCTCCTCGCCCTTGATCCGCTTGCCTGTGTAGAGCAGCTCGGTCGCCCGCTGCTGGCCCACGATGGCCGGAAGCGTCACGGTCAATCCGAACCCCTGGTGCAATCCGATCATCGCGAAGTTCGCGCTGAACCTGGACTCGGGGCTTGCGACCCGGAAGTCGGCCGCACACGCTAGACCGAGTCCGCCGCCAACTGCGGCGCCTTGCACCGCGGCCACCACGGGAAGCGGTGCCTCGAACAGCCGGAGCGCCTGCTCATACAGCTCGCCAGCGCCGCCGCTGCTGTTTACCCTGCCCGCGGTGGACCGGCCGGTGAAATCCGCGCCCGCGCAAAAGTTCTTGCCGGCTGACGCCAGCACAATGGCCCGCGCGCCCTCGGCCTGAAGCCACTGATAGCAGTCGGCCAGCGAGCCGATCAGGTCGGCGTCGAAGAAGTTGTTAGGCGGGCGATTGATCTCGGCCGTGCCAACGAGCGCAGAGATCGAGGCAGTTACGTCACCAAACGTCACCGTTTTCACAGTGAACATCATCCAGCGTTCCCATGACGCAGCGGTAGTCGCGCCGGCCGGCGAGAAAGGACATCCTGGTGCCGCGGCTTTCTCATTGGCTGAAAGGAATGAGCAATGAAATGGTCAAACACGCGGACCGCAATGGTTTCGTGCGGCGTCGCCGGGGTGACGGCTTTCGGCGTTGCCGCAGCACCCGCCCTTGCTGGTAGCCGGGCGCCGGGCGCCACGGCCACCCCGGTAATTCTTTCCGGTACCAGAGCTTTTGCCGAGATCAATGGCCAGACGACCATTGCCCGGCTTGGCCTGCCGAAGGGCAGCTGGGTCGTGTTCGCCAAGGCCGACGTGTCCACCGCCAGCGGCCCGGTTCAGCTGCACTGCAGGCTGAAGGCGGGTGGCAGCTCTGACCACACCGATCCCGAGCTGGAGAGCGGCGCGGCCGGCGCCTTCGACGAGAACATCGCGCTGAACGTCGCGCACAAGTTCGCCCATGCAGGCGCGGCGTTGCTGTCCTGCAACAGTTCGGGTGTCGTCGTCGACGTGATCTCGGTCAAGATGACGGCGATCAAGGCCGGCAAGCTCAGCATCGTGTCGCTCCAGCTGGTCTAGCTGGCGCCCGGCGCGGCCGCACGGCCTCGCCGGCAGTACGTCAGCGGAAGTCGCGGCTGCGGGCGGCGGCGACCACGCGGAGCTTGCGCAGGCTGGTCGCTAGCAGGCTGACTGATCCGTCGAGCCGTTCTACCCTGCCCGACACCAGCATGGCGCTGGCATCGACGCCGATCTTGCGGTGCCGCTGCCACACCTCGGGCGGGCAGATCACGTTCGCCATCCCGGTCTCATCCTCCAGTGACAGGAAGACCACTCCCCGAGCTGTCCCAGGCTGCTGCCGGTGAGTGACCAGGCCGCCGACCGTCACCATCGTTCCGTTCTTCGCGTCGCGCAGATCTGCTGCCTGAGTGACGCCGCGCTCGGCGAGCCCGTCCCGGATGTGCTCGATCGGGTGCGTCGCGCCGTAGGTCCCTGTCGCCCACATGTCGGCGAACGTCACCTCGGCCGGCGTCATCGGCGTCAGCGGCGGCGCCTTCATGCCGATGGTTGTGCCGGGGAGTTGTTCACCGCTGATCGAAGCGGCCGCCCCCGCGGCCCACAGTGCTTCGCGCCGCTCGAGCCCGAAGCACCCGAACGCCCCCGCGGTCGCCAGCGCCTCGAATGCTGGCAACGCCACCTTGGTGCGCCTCGCGAAGTCCTCGAGATCCGCGTACGGCTGGCCGGCCACGATGGCGGCGGCCGCGTCCTTGCCGAGGTTGCGCACCTCGGACAGGCCGACCCTGATGGCGGGCTGACGTGGGGCGGGTTTCCCTCCGGACGGGACCCGCTTCGCCGACCGCACGGACTGGCGCGTCTTGTTGTGCGAAGAAATTGACTCGAGCTGTGTTGATTCAAGCACTGCGAGAACGTCGCTGGCGTTGACGTCGACGCTGCGGACCTCGACGCCGTGCCTGCGCACGTCGCTGATCAGGCTGGCGGGCGAATAGAACCCCATCGGCTGGGCGCGGAGCAGCGCGGCGGTGAACGCCGCCGGGTAGTAGCACTTCAGCCACGCGCTGGCGTAAACGAGGTACGCGAAGCTGATGGCGTGCGACTCGGGGAAGCCGTAGCTGGAGAACGCGAGGATCTTCTCGTAGATGTCCTCGGCCACGTCGATGGTGATCCCGCGTTCGGCCATCCCGCTGAGCAGCCTGGCGCGCAGTTCCTCGATCCGCTCGGGAGCGCGCTTGGAGCTCATCGCCTGGCGCAACCGGTCGGCCTCAGCCGGGCTGAAGCCGGCGCAGTCGATCGCGATCTGCATCATCTGTTCCTGGAACAGCGGCACCCCCAGCGTCTTGCCGAGCGCCTGGTGCATCGAGGGGTGCGGCAGGTACGGTGGCTCGTCGCCGCGGCGTCGGCGCATGTACGGGTGCACCGACCCGCCCTGGATCGGACCAGGCCGGATCAGCGCGACCTCCACCACCAGGTCGTAGAACTCCCTCGGCCGCAGCCGCGGCAGCGTCGCCATCTGAGCTCGCGACTCGACCTGGAACACCCCGACGGTGTCGGCCTCGCACAGCATGTCGTAGACCCCGGCGTCCTCCTGCGGGATCGAGTGCAAGCCCCACCGGACGCCGTGGTGCTCTGCCACCAGCTCGAAGCAGTCTCGCAGCGCGGTCAGCATGCCGAGCCCGAGCAGGTCAAATTTGACCAGTCCCGCGTACGCGCAGTCGTCCTTGTCCCACTGCAGCACCGAGCGGTTCGGCATCCGCGCCCACTCGACCGGGCACACCTCGCCGACTGGCCGGTCGCAGATCACCATCCCGCCGGAATGGATGCCGAGGTGCCTGGGGAGCTTCTGCATGCGTTCGGCCAGCGCGACGACCGACTCGGGGACGCCGGCATCAGGCGGAACCGGTTGCCCGGCCGCGTAGGCCCGCGGGCCAACCTGCTTGGACCAGTGGTTCTGCTGCTCGGGCGAGTACCCGAGCGCGCGGCCGGCGTCCCTGATCGCCATCCTCGGCCGGTACGCGATCACGTTGGCGACCTGCGCGGCCTTGCCGCGGCCGTAGGCGCCGTAGACGTACTGGATGACGTCCTCGCGACGCTGGTGCTCGATGTCCAGGTCAATGTCAGGCGGGCCATCCCGGCCGGTTGACAGGAATCGTTCAAACAACAACCCATGCTGAACCGGATCAACGCTGGTAATGCCGAGCGCATAGCAGACCGCCGAATTGGCGGCCGAACCCCGGCCCTGGCAGAGGATGCGTCTCTTGCCGCAGAACTCGACGATGTCGTTCACGATCAGGAAGTAGCCAGCGAAGCCCAGGTGATCGATGACATCGAGCTCGTGCTTGATCTGCAGGTACGCGCCGGGAATCCGCTCGGCGTCCGGCGGGCCGTACCGCTCGGGTGCCTTGCGTTCAACGAGGGTGCGCAGCCAGCTCATCTCACTCTCACCGGGCGGGACCGGGAAGTCGGGCAGCTTCGGCGCGATCACCTTGAAGTCGAACGCGCACTCCATTGCCAGTTCGACGGTCCGCTCGAGCACCCCCGGGTAGCGGCGCAGCCGGTGCGCCATCTCCGCCCCCGTCCTGATGTACGCCGAACCCGCCGCGGCCAGCCAGCCGTCCATGTCGTCCAGGCTGCTGCGCGCCCTGATCGCCGCGAGCACCTGCGCCAGCTTCGCGTCGGCTGGCGAGGCGTGATGCACGTTGTTCGTGGCGACCACGCCAAGCCGTTCCTGCCTGGCCAGCTCGAACAGCGCGTCATTGCGCTCGTCATCGCCCGGCTGGTCATTGTTGATCAGCTCGACCATGACGTTGTCGCGGCCGAACATCTCGGTCAGCGCCCGCAGTTCTGCCCTCGCGCCCGCCTCGCCTCCCCCGCGAGCCGCGCCCGCCGCGCGGGCAAGGGCCGAAGGCACCGTGCCCTTGCGGCAGCCGGTGAGGACTACCCAGTGCCCGTCGTGCGCCTCGGCCAGTTCTGCCAGGTCATAGACCGGGCGGCCTTTCTCGCCGCCCGCCAGGTGCGCCGCGCTGATTACCCGGCAGAGCCGCCCGTAGCCCTCGGGATCACGCGCCAGGACGAGCAGATGCCGTCCCATCGGATCAGGAACCCCAGCACGCGGCGTGCCTACTTGCAGCGCAGGAGCCGTCAAGCCAACGCGGGCCAACGGCCGCCGCCGCGGCGCGCGCTCTGCCTCGATCAGTGGCGCTGCCTCGACCAGTGGCTCTGCGTCGATCGGTGGCGTTGCATTGTCCGGTGGCGCGTCGACCGGTGGCACTGCATTGTCCGATGGCGCTGCATTGTCCGATGGCGCTGCATCGAAGTGCGCGCCGGCTCGCCAGCCGCTGGCCGGTCCCGCGCCGGGCTCTTGCGCGGCGGCGGTGGCCGACGTGACCAGCGGCGGGATGTCCAGGCTGAGCTCTGCGCCGAACACGGTCGCGACGTTGCTGCCGAGCCCTTCCTCGCTCTGCCGGAAGCGAGCGGCGCTCTGCGCGAACTGCGGCACCCCGTACATGCCGTCGTGATCGGTAATCGCGATCGCGGTTAGCCCGCATTCGGCCGCTTCGGCGATCAGCTCACCAGGAGTAGACGCCCCGTCCAGGAAGCTGTACGCCGAATGACAGTGCAGTTCCGCCCACGGAACAGCTTTTTCCGTCGCCACCTGGCGCCGTGGACTGGGCAGCTGAGTGACCGGCCGCACCGCGAGATCGTCCCGCTCGCTCTCGTTCTCCCCCGCGTCCGGCCCGTCCGCTCCCTCGCTGTCGCCGGGCCGCTCGCCTTGCCGCCACGACAGTCGCCGCTCGAACTCCCGCCACGGAACCGGCGGGTTATTCCAGCCCATTGAGTCTCCTACGCAGCATGGCTGTCCGGCTCGATGTAATAGGTACGCCCGGACGGGGTTACCCAGGCGAAGGTGCCCGGCGTTGGCTGGACCAGTTCCCATCCGAAATGCTGCTTGATCTGGTGGTGGAACCTGCACAGCCCGCCAAGGTTGCACGAGCAGGTCTTGCCGCCCTTGTCGAAGGGCACCGAGTGATCCAGGTCGCACCGCCAGACTGGCTGCCGACAGGTCGGGAACCGGCAGGTCACATCCCGCGCGGTCACGAATTCCCGTAGTCGGGGCGGTGGCTGGTAACTCGGACTGGCCTGCGCGTGCGCGCACCCGCCTGCTTCAGCGTCATCGACAGCCTGCAACCTGGCCTTCTCGGCCGCCTTGACAGCTGCGCGGAGCGTCCGTCGCAGGATCGGCGGCAGAGCCTTACCAGCTGGAGAGCTCACGGCTTCTGGAGAGATCGTCACGGTGACCCGCTTCACCAGGCCGGCCTGACCGTCAGCACGATCTGTCACGTCATGCAGGACGCGCGATACCGCGACGGCCCGCCCGCGAGGGTCAGTCACGATGACGCGCCATTGCACGGCCGCATCACAGGAGGCCAGGTCCGCGAGGTACCGTGCCTGTTCCGCAGTGATCGGGCCGATCCGGCTCAGCTGCCCGGGCTCGCCGGAGTCCCCGATCAGCGTGGACCACGGCACCCGCAAATCCAGAAGCCCGCCTCCGACCGGGCGGAGATTCTCCATGGCGGCCGGCCCAGACGGTACCGACGCCGGAACCTCGGGCCACGCAGGCGGCGGCTTCGAGCTGACTCCTAGGTCCTCGTCGTCACTGCCGTCCTCGTCAGGCGGCTCATCGATCAGCCACGGTGCGTCATCGGGGGGTGGATCGGGGTCTGGGATCTCTGGTTCCTGGGGGTCAGGTGGCCTTCCATCTCCGGGTTGGCCCGGACGATCTCTTCCTCGGTCGGCCAAAGGGTCCTGCGGCTGGTCAGAGCCCGGGTCTTCGTCGGCGGTCGGCCGCGGTGACCGGCCCCTTCCAGGGGGTGGCCCTGGATTGCGCAGACCGTTGGAGGCCGGCTGTCCCGCAGAGGGACCACCCGCTGGCTCGTTGGGCCGGCCATCGGGAGGCTCATCGGGAGGGGAATCTGGTGGGGAGTCGGGAGGCCCGCCGGC
>DATELR010000382.1:0-11489 GCA_035276345.1 Streptosporangiaceae bacterium
AGGTACCTGTCGTGCTTGAGTACCTGCCGTACCGCAAGGACGATTCGTCGGGTCGCAACCTCGAGTTGAACTCCTACCTCACCAGGCGCGGCATCGCCGGGGCCCGGGTCGACATCAGGGGCACCGGCAACAGCGAAGGGGAGCTTCCCGAAGGCGAATACACCGAGCAGGAACAGCGCGACGCCGAGTCGGTCATCGCCTGGCTGGCCGATCAGCCGTGGTGCACCGGGTCCGTCGGCATGTGGGGCATCTCGTGGGGCGGCTTCAACTCGATCCAGATCGCGATGCGGCAGCCGCCTCCCCCGGCGCTCAAGGCGATTATCGCGGTCGAGGCGTCCGACGACATGTTCCACGACGACGTGCACTACATCGACGGGCTGCTGCATCTCGACGAGTACTCGGTCATGATCGACCAGCTGAACATGCTGCCGCCATCGCCTGCCTACCCGCTTGACGAGGATGTGCTCGCCCGGCGCTTCGACAGCGAGCCGTGGCTGCTGGCCTGGCTGGGTCAGCAGCAGGACGGCCCGTACTGGCTGCGGCACTCGCTGCGCACCGACTACTCCAGGCTGACAATTCCGGCGTTCCTGATCACCGGCTGGTGGGACGGCTACCGGGATTCAGTGTTCAGGATGACCCAGAACGCGCACGCTCCGGTCCGTGCGCTGATCGGTCCGTGGAACCATACGTGGCCACATCAGGCCGTTCCAGGGCCGCCGGTCGAGTGGCGGGCACATGCGGTCCGCTGGTGGGAGCACTGGCTCAAGGGGATCGACACCGGCATGCTCGCTGAGCCGATGGCCGAGGTCTACGTGCAGACGTGGCGACCACCAGATCCTGATCTGACCGAGCTGCCCGGTCACTGGCGCAGCGAGGACGCGCTGCCGCCGGCTAGGACCAGGTACGACGTGCTGTACTGCGGGCCCGGCCGCACGCTGGCGGACGAGCCAGGGCCGGCGGAGTCGCAGCAGCTGCGGTACGTGCCGTCCGCGGGGGTTGAGGCGGGCCATTGGTGGGGCGAGCTGACCGTCGACCAGCGCGGCGCTGACGCCTACAGCCTCACGTTCGACTCGGCGCCGCTCGCGGAGGACCTGGAGATCCTCGGGTTCTGCCAGGTCGACATCCACGGCGGAGCCGATGCGTCGCCGCTGAACTGGTTCGCCAGGCTGAGCGATGTCGCACCGGACGGAACCACCACCTTGGTGGCCGGCGGCGGGCGCTCGGATCGCCCGGACGCGCTGCGCGATCCAGCCCGGCCGATACCCGGCCCAGGCGGAGCGGGCACCGAACCCCAGCCCGACTGGCTGCCGCTGCAGCTGCACGCGTGCTCGTGGGTGTTCTCGCGAGGGCACCGGATCCGGCTCGCGATCTCGAACGCGATGTGGCCGATGATCTGGCCCACCCCGCACCCGGCCACCGCTACCGTGCGGCTGGGCCAGACCGGGACGCGGCTCGCCCTGCCGGTCGTGCCCGCGACCGGCCCGAAAGAGTTGCCTGCGCCCGTCTTCGGTGAGTTCGAGCCGGCCGAGGAGCTCGAAGGCGTGAATAGCTGGGGCGACGTGCTGCCGGTCCGCTGGACCCTGGTCCGCGACGACAAGGGCGTCGCGTCGATCTCCTGGCGTGGCACGGCGGGCAACGAGTTCGCGTGGGGCCGGGTGATCGACGAGGAGTACCTGCGGTACGAGGTCGACGACGAGCGGCCCGCGCAGGCGTCGGCTCGCGGCGAGGCGCGGACCGAAGTCCATCTTCCTGACCGGCTGCTGATCTTCAGTTCCGTCCTCGACCTTGATGGCGACGCGGACTCGCTGCGCTACCGGTTCAGGCGCGAGCTGCGCAGGGACGGGGTGCTGATCAGGCAGCGAAGCTGGGAGCGACGGTTCCGCAGGGACGGCCACTAACAGAACGGCGCCGGATCGAACTGAACGCGGGCCGGATTCCGTGGTCCTACTGTCCAATAGGCTCGGGTTGCGGGCGGAAGAGGGACATCGCGGCCCCGCAGTGCTAGCTCATGACCATGCCGGATCGCCGGCTGGTGCTAGCGCGCGGGATGCCCCAGGATTCCCGCGATCGGCCCCGGCAGGAAGGTACGGAGTCAGTGTCCAAAGCGAGCAGGAATCGCGACACCCGGGCGAAAGTCGCGGAGATGCGGGCGCGGGAAGCGCGGCAGGCCAGGCAGCGCCGGATGTTCATGTGGGCGGGCGCAGGCGTCCTCGCGATCGCCGCCGTCATCGCCATCGTGCTGGCCGCCACCAGCGGCGGGTCACAGAGTCCTCAGGCGGGTGGCAAGCCCACGCTGGTCCCGCTGAGCACGCTCGGCCACCTGAACCCGGCACCCAGCCAGGGCAACAACGGGTTCGAAGGAGTGCCGATCCCGGCTGCCCCGCCACTGGCCGGGCGCACTGCGGCAGCCTCTGGCTCACCCATCGACGGCATCCGTTGCCAGACCTCTGAGCAGTTGCTCTTCCATATCCACGCGCACCTGACCTTGTTCATCAACGGAGCACAGCGGCAGGTGCCGGCGGGCGTCGGGATACCGGGATCCCTGCAGAAACAATCCCCGCAGGGCCCGGTGGCAGAAGGCGGGTCATGCCTGTACTGGCTGCACACCCACGCCCCTGACGGCATCATCCACGTCGAGTCGCCGATCCACCGCATCTACACGCTGGGCGACTTCTTCGACGAGTGGGGCCAGCCGCTAGGCCCGTCTCAGCTCGGCCCGGTGAGCGGCCATGTGGTAGCCATCTACAACGGCAAGGTCTTCAAGGGCGATCCGCGCAAGATCCCGCTGAACGCGCACGCTCAGATCCAGCTTGAGGTCGGCAAGCCGCTGATCGCCCCGCAGACGATCACGTTCCCCAACGGCCTCTGACGCTGGCGGCTACCGGCCAGCCGCCGGAGCGAGTCCGTCGCCGCTCAGGTAGTCGCTCCTGGTGATCTCGTAGACGCGAACCTGACGGCCAGATCCGGGATCGATGGTCTGGCGTTCTAGTCGCATGGCGAGCTTGTGCATGACGCGCTCGGACGCGCCGTTGCCAACCTGGACGACTGCCACGATCCGGTCAAGGCCGCGGCTGGCGAGCCCGAACTCGAGCGCAGCCCGCGCGGCCTCGGTCGCGATGCCCTGTCCCCAGAAGGGTTGACCGAACCGCCAGGCGATCTCGATGGCCGGCATGATCTCGGGCAGGAAATGCGGCACCGCCAGGCCGGTCAGCCCTGCCAGTTCGCCGGTCGCGCGTACTTCGACTGCGAACAGGCCGATGCCGTTCTCGTCCCACTGCCGTTCCAGCGCCGCCACGCTCGCCCTGGTCTGGTCGAGGTTGCGGATTGTCCCGTCGCCAATCCACCGCATTACCTCCGGATCGGCATTGATGGCGGCAAGCGGCACGATGTCGCCGTCACGCCAGCGTCGCAGCACGAGCCGGCGCGTCAGCAGCGTGGTCACCCGACCAATCGTGCCACCCCGCCGCCAGCGATCCCCTCGCGAGGCGCTTGGCGTAATTCGGTTGCGGCAGCGGCTATGGTCGCCTCGTGACGACGATCTTCGAATGGCGCGGTTCGTTCAGCAACGCCGAGGTCAATGTGCTGCACGCGGAGGCGTTCGGAACAAGCGTCTACGACGAGTCCGAGTGGGACTGGGTCAGGCTTACCCAGCAGCACAGCCTCGGCTGGGTCGTCGCCAGGCAGGACCTGGAGCTGGTCGGATTCGTCAACGTGCTGTGGGATGGCCTGGTGCACGCCTGGCTGCAGGACACTATGGTGGCCACGCGATCGCGCGGAGAAGGAATCGGCACCGGGCTGGTTGCCCGGGCAAGATCGGCCGCGAAGGCAGCGGGCTGCGAATATCTGCACGTGGATTTCGACGAGCACCTAGGGCCGTTCTACTTCGACGCGTGCGGTTTTAATCCGACGTCGGCGGGTCTCATTGCCCTCCAATGAGCGCGGGTAACGGCCGACGTTAAGCCGGGCAACCGCCGATTTGGTCGGTCACGCGCAGTATTATCTTCGTGACATTTAGTCATTGCGCTTGAATAACGACACGGCCTATGCTCGTCTGGTCGGACAGGGAATGACGCAAGGGAGCGAAACAGCGCGGAACCGGGGGGTGAGCGCATGGCTAACGAAAGTCCAGCTCCGCCGCTCGCTAGACGCATTCCCGGTGCCGCCCGCGGCGGCCCTGAAACCAACTCCGTTCCGGTGCTGCCGGACGCGCTACTCGAGCGGATGCAAGCGGCTGTTACCGCCGCCAGGGCCAGGCGAAATGATCGGGCCGAGACTGACCGACCGCAAAGGCCAGCCCGCCCGGCGGCCGCGCCAGCGCGGAACGCGGTCCCAGTCAGCTCAGGTCAGCCGGCCCAGCTCTGGCCGCCCCAGACCGCGGCTCCGCCAGGCCCAGCCCAGCCGCCAGTTGCCGCCCCGCCACCGGCTGCTGCCCCGCCACCGGTCGCCGTCCCATCACCGGTTGCCCTCCCGCAACCAGTTGCCGTCCAAACACCGGTCGCCGTCGCGCCATCTGGCGCCGTCAGGCCGACCGGATCACCTTCCGTCCCGGTGGCGCCGCCACCCAGGCGACCGGTGCGCCCGAAGCGCAAAGGCCGTCGGCGCGGGCCTCGAATCGCCGGGGTGGCCGCGCTGGCGGTCATCCTGATCGCCGCAGGCGTTACGGCGGTCGCGCTGTCTGCTCGGGGATCGGCAAACTCAAATGCCAGTACGCGCACACCGGGATCGCCCCAGTCGCCTGCCGCGTCGGCGTCACCGGCGAGCGCCCAGCCCAGCCCGCAAGCCTCGCTCAGCCTTGCCGCCCAGACCGCCAATATCGCGGCCAGATGGGTCGATGCGCAGGTCAACCACGGCGTGGTCGTTGCCTGCGACAAGGCCATGTGCGACGCGCTCGCGGCTGCGGGATTCCCCGGCCGGCATCTGAAGCACATCTGGCAGAACGCGCCATATCCCAGCCACGCCCAAGTGGTGGTCGTTACCCCGGTGGTTGAGCGGCAGTTCGGCGCCGAGCGCAATGCCGAGATGGCTCCCCCGGTATTGGCCGTCCTCGGATATGGAAATACCGCTATCACGATCCGGGTGATCGCGCCGCACGGAGCCGCCAAGCTTAAAGACCAGCTCCAATCCAATCAGCGGCAGCTAAGCGCCGGCGGCGCTAACCTGCTCAAGAACCGGCACATAACGGCGTCTGCTTCGGCGAGAAAACTGCTGCTCGCCGGCCGGGTCGACCCTCGCCTCATCGTGGTGCTCACGGCCGTCGCATCGGCGCACCCAATCGACATCGTGAGTTTTAACGCCAATGCCGCCGGGATCAGCCCTGGCGTTCAGTTCCGCACCGCCGACCTCGCGCCGGACTATGCCGCAGCCCGCATGAGCGGGAGCGACTACCACAGGTACCTGCTCACCGAGCTGGGCAAAACTCCGGGCGTCTACCACCCGCTGAGTGCGGGCATCACGCAGAACTCGACAGGTCAGTCGGTGTTCCGCATCACGTTCTCAGCACCCAGCCCGCTGAATCTGCTCGGCCATTAGGTTGCCGGTCTATACCCTCACTGGCCAGGTATGCACGGGCTCATTGGTGTGCATGAGATCGATGTAGCGCTGCGTCATCAGGCGCAGCGCCTCCCTGCGGTCGGCCGCCCCATCGCTGGCGGCAGCCTCAACGGCAGCGACCTGCCACGCTGCTCCGGTCTGGCCGGTCAGGCAGCGCTGCTCGACGATGCCGAGCAGGCGATCGGCATCTGACTGCCGGACACCCCACCGGCTTAGCCCGTCCCTCGCGAGCGGCAGCAGACGACGGAGAATGAGCTCAGCGGCCGGAGCCTCACCGAGTCCTGGCCAGTACACCAGCGCTTCGAGGCCGTGCCGCGCCGCGGCATGCAGGTTCTCAGCTGCCGTCGCGAACGACATCTGGGTCCAGATCGGCCGCTGCGCCTCAGCGAGCGTGCGCACGAGACCGTAATAGAACGCCGCGTTGGCCATCGTGTCAGCGACCGACGGGCCGGCCGGAAGGACGCGGTTCTCGACCCGCAGATGGGGTTTGCCGTCGACGGCCGCGTAAACCGGGCGGTTCCAGCGGTAGATGGTTCCGTTGTGCAGCGTCATCTCCTCGAGCCGCGGGCAGCTACCGCCCTCCAGCACGGCAAGCGGATCCTCGTCCTCGCAGATCGGCAGCAGCGCGGGGAAGTACCTGATGTTCTCCTCGAACAGATCGAAGACGGAGGTGATCCACCGTTCGCCGAACCAGACCCTCGGCCGCACGCCTTGCTGCTTCAGCTCCTCCGGCCGGGTATCGGTGGCCTGCTCGAACAGCGTGATCCTGGTTTCCTGCCACAGCTGCCTGCCGAACAGGAACGGTGAATTGGCGCCAAGAGCGACCTGGACGCCGGCGATTGCCTGCGCCGCGTTCCAGTAGCTCGCGAACTCCTCGGGGCTGACCTGCAGGTGCAACTGCACGCTGGTGCAGGCCGCCTCCGGCGTGATGCTGTTGGCATGGGTGAGCAATTGCTCGGTGCCTTCGATCGAGATCCGCAGATCCTCACCGCGCGCGGCAAAGATCTGCTCGTTCATCACGCGGTATCGGGCGTTGGCCGACAGCGTCCCCTCGTGTACGTCGTCCTGCCGGAGCGTGGGCAAGATCCCGACCATGACCAGGCGGCTCCCGCCGCCGCGCGCCTTACTGTCAGCCGCGTTCAGGTCGGCGCGGATTTCGTCCTCCAGGCCGTTAAAGGATGCGCCGGCCAGCTCTCGCGGCGGCACGTTGATCTCGATGTTGAACTGACCGAGCTCGGTGGCCCAGACAGGATTCGCGATCGCCTCGAGAACGGCCTCGTTCCGCATCGAAGGCTCACCGCGATCATCGACAAGGTTCAGCTCGATTTCCTGCCCCACGAGCGACAAGCTCGGGTCGAAGATGCTCTCACGCAACATCCGGTCAAAGACGTCCAGCGAGCGCCTCAGCTTCTCGCGGTACTTCTGCCTGTCCTCGCCGCTGATCTTGATCGGCTGAATGTCACGGCCCATGTGGTCTCGCTCAAACTAGGTGGGAGCACGGACGGTGCCTTGCTGGCTACCTTTCCCCCACAGTCGCATGTCACCGTACCCGGCGCCAGCACGCGCGCAACTGAGCCGCATTGTCATCGTGCCCGCAGGCAGGCAGTATGTGCGAATGATCGCGATGTTCGGGTTCCCGGCATGCTGAGATTCCGGGTGCCCGATCCGGGCCACCGGCTGGCGGGAGTGCGCCTGGCTCAGGACGTCCGCAGGATGGAATATCTGCTCGAGCTGCGCCACGCTGATGGCAGCCGCGAGCTCGTCACCGACCATGCCAACCCGTTGCGGGTGCAGGGTGCGTTCGGCGAGAAGAGCGTTCTGGAATTTGCCGGCTACCGGCCGCCCTGCTGGCTTTCCGAGCCATCCGAGCCGGGCGTCACCAGGCCCCTTGACGTGCCTGTCCGGGCGCATGGCGCCGCTATCTCGATGCTGGTGTGGGCGCCGGCCGGAGTTGACGACAGCGAGCAGCTGCCGCTGCTGCTTGTGCACGACGGTCCTGAGTACGACTCGCTCGCGAACCTGGGAAAGTACCTGTCGGCCGGGGTGACCGGGGGCTGGCTGCCGCGCATGCGGGCCGCCCTGCTCTCGCCGGGACCGCGCGATCGCTGGTATTCGGCCAACAGCCGTTACTCGCGCGCGCTGCGTACAGTGGTCATTCCCGCGCTGGCCGAACTGGTCTCGACAAGTTCGCGGATCGCGATGGGCGCTAGCCTCGGCGCCCTGGCTATGCTGCACGCGCACTGCCGCTACCCGGATACCTTTGACGCGCTGTTCCTGCAGTCGGGGAGCTTCTTCGTGCCGGCCGTTGACGGGCACGAACGGCAGTTTCCTTACTTCCAGCGCGTGACAGCCTTCGTCGCGGATGTGAGCGCAGGAAGCCTGCCAGCTGAATTGCAGCGCCTGGGTTATCCAGCGGAACTGCACGAGGTTCCCGACGTGCACAACTACACCGCGTGGCGCGATGCGTTCGATCCGTACCTGACCCGGCTGCTGCAGCGGATGTATCCGTGAACCGGGAGGTGAGTGAGCTCTGGTCCGACGTCATCGGCGCGTCAGGAACCGTCATCCGCTACGGACACTGGGGCCGCCCGGTGCTGGTATTTCCGTCCGAGCAGGGCAAGGCGTGGGATTTTGAGAACAACGGCATGGTCGGCGCCGTGGCCGGCTTGCTCGACGAGGGCCGGCTGAAGCTCTACTGCGTCGACAGCTACGACGCGCAGTCGTGGTCCGATTCGGCGATCCCGGTCGAGGAACGGGCGCAGCGGCACGGCCGGTACGAGTCGTGGATCATCGAGCAGGTCGTGCCATGGGTCCGGGCGGACTGCGGTGGCGGTGCGATCGAGCTGGCCACGCTCGGGTGCAGCCTCGGGGCTTTCCACGCGGCGAACTTCGCATTGAAGCGAGCCGACCTGTTCCCGCTCGCTATGTGTTTCTCCGGCAATTACGATCCCGCATCCTGGAACGGATGGGGCGAGCGAGGGACCGCGGCTTATTTCAATAACCCGCTCGATTATGTCGGCCACCTTCAGGGCGACCATCTCGACTGGCTGCGCGCCCAGGTCAGCCTGCTGCTCGTCTGCGGCCAGGGCCAGTGGGAAGACACCACCGGGTCACTGCCGAGCACCAAGCGGTTCGCCGAACTGCTTGCCAGCAAGGGAATCAGGCATGAACTGGATCTGTGGGGACACGATGTGCCGCATGACTGGCCATCCTGGCGCGCCCAGCTAGCTCACCACATGCCGCGATTTTGCTAACCCTCCGCTACCCCCGCTGCCTTCTTGACGGGAGCCTCCGTGACAGAGACCAGGCACCTGATCGGCCTACTGCTCGGCACCGAGGAAGACTGGCCGCAGGCCTTCAGTGAAATCCTGCACCGGCTCGGGCCGGTCAAGGACCCAGCAGGAACCCGGCACGTATTCGATTGTGAGCGGGTCACGATCGAGCCGTTCAGCCTGCGCGATCAACCCAGGTACAGCCTGGCTGTTGACCGGCTCGCTTACTGGTATTACCACCCGCGGGAGTGGCTGAAGAAGGTCGCGCTGATGGACAACGTGTACCTGCTGAACAGCCCGTTCACGTTTCAGTCAATGGAAAAGCACGCTGCGTACTGCGCGATGATGCGGCTCGGGCTGAAGGTGCCGGAGACCGTGCTCGTGCCGTTCAAGAACCCGGTAGATAACGCGCGCTACGCCTATACGGCGGCGCGCTATAACCGGCCATTCGACCTGGACGCCATCGCTGATCGGATCGGCTATCCCCTGTTCATGAAGCCGTACGACGGCGGGGCCTGGCGAGGCGTGTCGAGGATCAATAATCCGGCAGAGCTGCATGCGGCCTACGACCAGAGCGGCGAGATGCTGATGCACCTGCAGAAGGCGATCGACGGGTACGACGTGTTCGCCCGCTCGCTGTCGATCGGCGCCGAGACCATGGTCATGCGCTTCCAGCCAGACGAGCCCATGCACAGCCGGTATGCCGTCGAGCACAACTTCCTGTCCGCTGAAACCGGCGCCGAGGTGGTTACGATCGGGCGGCTGGTCAACGCGTTCTTCCGGTGGGAGTTCAACTCCTGCGAGACCCTCATCAAGGCCGGCGAGGTGTACCCGATTGATTACGCCAACGCCTGCCCTGACGTGTCGCTGACGAGCCTGCATTACTACTTCCCCTGGGCAATGAAGGCGCTGGTCAAGTGGTGCGTCTTCGCGCTGGTGACCGAGCGCAAGCCCAAGCTCGACCTGCAGAGCGACCAGTACTTCAAGATCGCTGACGACCCCGCGCTGTCCTACCCGGACAAGCTGAACGCGTACCGGAGCCTGGCGGACGCCTATTTCGATTCCGATCGGTACCTGGACTTCTGCGCCATCAACCTGGCCCACATCGACGAGGTGGTACTCGACTGGGTGGCTGGCGACGACTTCGATCGCTTGCTGGTCGCGACGGTGAAGTCGGTCTACCCGCCTGGCGAGCACGACCAGTTCATCGCGCATCTGCGCGGACTGGTCTCGCTGTGGACGACCGAGGAGACGGACCGGCTTCGGCCGGCGTGACCCCCGCTGGCTTGCCGCGACAGTTAGCGGAGCGGCGGAGCGTGGCCGCGGTCGGCCTCTGGCCGCGGGCCGAATATGCGGCGGTCATCCTCGGTGATGGGGACGTCGTTGATGCTCGCCTCGCGCCGGCGCATCAGACCTTCGTCATCGAATTCCCACAGCTCATTCCCGTAGCTGCGGAACCACTGCCCGCCGGCGTCGTGGGATTCGTACTGGAACCGCACCGCGATCCGGTTGCCGTCGAACGCCCAGAGATCCTTGCGCAGCGCATAGTCGAGTTCTCGGCTCCACTTCCGCCGCAGGAACTCGATGATCTCAGCGCGGCCAGTCACGAATTCATGCCGGTTCCGCCAGGCCGAATCCTCGGAATAAGCGGCTGCGACGCGCTCTGGCTCCCTGGTGTTCCAGGCGTCCTCCGCCGCCTGCACCTTCTGCCTGGCTGTCTCTTCGGTGAACGGCGGCAGAGGCGGGCGTGGGGCCATGACATCTCCTTCTGGCAACCGCTAGCGGCCCAGTCAGCCTAGTACCGCGCTCTGCAGGTGCGGCAGCCCGACAACGTCCAGCAGCGCGGCCGCGGCGCTTCCCTCAGGCGCGACGATGGTCAGTGCCTTGTGGTGGGCGGTGAGCAGCTCCAGCACCTGGTAGATCGCCCGGATCGCTGAGCTCGCGAAATAGCTGACGTCCGCCAGGTCGACAATGATCGGCAACGTGCCGCCGCGGCACGCGGCGAGCAGCCGCTGCGCGAGCCGTTCGGCCGAGCTGGCGTCCACATGGCCGGACACTGTGGCGCGCGGAACTGCGCCCCCGCCGTCCAGCTCGAATCCGAAGGAGACACCCGACGGCCTGGCGGGCGCCGGGCTGACGTCCGTGCCGATGGTGGCCGGCCGGCCGAGCCGGTGTCGCAGCGTCACCACCGTGCCCGGTTCACGCGCGGCTTCCTCGTCTGCGGCCCGATGCGTGCTGACCTGCAGCTGATCCACCAGCTGCCCGGCGACCATGAGGCCATGCCCGCGATAGGCATTCGTAGGATCAGGCTCGCGCCACCGTCCTTGATCGCTGACCTGGCAAACCAGGATTCCGTCCGGTGCAAGTGAGGCGCTGAACCGCACCGTGCCACGCCGGTCGGGCGGGTAGGCGTGCTCCACCGCATTGGTGACCATCTCGACGACCGCCAGCATCAGGTCGTTTGAATCCCGGCCCGCCGCATCTATCTCGGCGAGCCAGTCCGCGAAGGCCCGCCTCACCTCAAGCACGCTTGACTCATCTGCGGGAAGCGACAAGGACAACGGGACGACCGGCGCGGGCCTCAGCCGCACCGCCAAGGCCGTGACGTCGTCAGCATGTCCGCCGCCATGCTCCGTCAGCTCAACGACATTGCCGCACAGCCGGTCA
>DATELR010000383.1:0-44318 GCA_035276345.1 Streptosporangiaceae bacterium
GCCAGTGAACCGCAGGGCCAGCAGCCCTGGCACCATTGCGGCCGCCCAGACCATGTCGTTCAGGAACGCCTGGCCGCCCCGGCCGGCCGCGAAGAACGCGTACCGCCAGCTGTCCTGGAGCATCAGCCCGGGCATGGTCAGCCCCATCGCGAAGAACGCGATCCTGGCGGTGCCGCTGAGCAGCATCGCCACCGCGAGCATCCCTGCCCCGCCGACCAGCCCGACCGCGATCGCCGTACCGGTGCATCTGCCCACCGCCCGCCGCCAGGCGGTCCGCTCGGCGCCGCTGAACCGGACCAGGAGCGGGTCGGTGGCCAGGCCGCGGGAGGCGTTCAGGATGAACGAGTAGGTGACGTACGCCAGGCTGAACGCGCCGAACTGCACCAGACCCAAGGAATGCGCTACATACAAACTGACCGCGAAGTTGGTCAGGCTCGACACCGCCTGATCGGCCAGCCCCCACCCGAACCGGCGGCTCACCCCGCGCAACCGGAGCTTCATTCCGCGCGGCGACATCAGAAGGCACCTGGCCAGCCGCGGGCCACGCCGGTGCTAGGTGGTAGCCGCTCATCTGGCTCACACATCACCGATCATGCCGACTCTCGGTCGCGCGTCCGGTGAGTTTCGCCTTGTCATGACGTTGTCTGGCCCCTGATCGATTCGCCCGGCCGCAGGTTCAGATCCAGTAAACCTGGCGTTCATAGGATCGATCTGCGGTGCGCGGTGATACCTCAGCGGGCCGGCGGTTCGGCCGTTCCTGGCACCAGGAGGGACTTTGCGCACCTAAACGCCTCAGCATAAGGTGCCCGGCATTCCATGCCGCGCAACCTGGCGAGGCCAAGGAAAACCTCGTCATCCCACCAGTCACGCCCGTGCTGCGACGGATAGCACTTATGCAGCAGCTCGGTTTTGCGCTTGGCGATATCGGCCGACAGGGGCACGTACACCGAGGCGCGGCCAAGATCTCCGTCCCACTTGGGGATCTCGTAAGCCAGGTAGAGCTGGTCGCGGAATACGGTCGGGACTATTTCCGCGATCGTCCGATGATCCTGGTGCGCGTCGTCGGCCGAAGGCGCGAGCACGAGATCTGGAGAACAGGACCCTGCCACGTTCTCAAGCGCGTCCTTGACCGCGACCCAGGCGGCAGGCAGCCTGCCTTCGGGCAGCTCGTGCAGTTCCACGGTCACGTCGCAGCCCGGCAGGAAGGCGCTTGCCGCAGAGCGCGCCTCCAGCTGCCGGTCAGCGGTTCCGGTCAGGACGACGTACCGGACCCGCAGACCAGGATGACCGGCCGCGAGCGACAGCAGCGTCCCGCCCGCGCCAATCTCGATGTCGTCCGGGTGAGCGCCGATCGCGACAACGGACAGGGTGGGCCCTGGCAGGGCACCCAGGCGGAGCGGGAGCAAACGCGGTCACCCCACCGTGGTTTCTGGCACGAATGGCGTGCCGGGATCGACGATAGGCTCGCCGATCGTCGACGTGAGCGGCCCGAACGTGCCTGAGCGGTCCGCGTCCCACATCATCCACGGGCAGTTGCCGCGGTGGTACAGCTCCTCGAGCTGGACGCGCTCCTTCACGGTGTCGGCCGCTGACCAATAGCCCTTGTACGGGTAGGCCAGCACTTTCTGCTGGAGCACCAGCCGCATGATCGCGTCCTCGACGAGGTCCTCGCCTTCGCCAAGGTGGTCGAAGATCTCTGGACGCAGCACGAAATAGCCGCCGTTCTCCCACTGACGCAGATCGCGCATGGGCGTGACCTGGGTGATCAGCCCGTCGTCGGCCACCTGCACGACATGGTGCGACCCTTGCAGCGGCACCGCCAGCAGGGATGCAACGGCGTCGCTCGCCGTAAACCGCTCGACCATGTCAGGCAGTGGCGCGTTCGTCAGCACGTCAGCGTAGTTCGCCATGAACATGGGCTCGTCCTCGACGAAGCGACGTACCCGCCGGAGCCGCTCGCCGATCGGTGAGTTCAGCCCGGTGTCGACGAACGTGATGCGCCATTCAGAGATATCGGTGCTGAAGAGCCTGACCTCTGTCGCACCCTTCTCGAGGACGAAGTCGTTCGACCTGGTCTCGTCGTAGTTCAGGAAGAAGTCCTTGACATAGGACGCGCCGTAGCCGAGGCATAGCACGAACTCGGTGTGCCCGAAGTGTGCGTAGTAGCGCATCACATGCCAGAGCAGCGGCCGCTCGCCGATCATTGCCATCGGCTTCGGCCCGGTGTTGACGCCGTCACGCATTCGCATGCCCAGGCCACCGCAGAACAGCACAACCTTCATTTGTAACCCCCAAAGTCAGACGATGTCGAGAGCAGGGATCGGGAAAACGAGCCTGCCGCCCCAGGACCGCACGTAATCGAGCTGCGTGCTGATCTCCTCGCGCAGATTCCACGGCAGCACCAGCACGTAATCCGGCCTTGTCTCGGCCAGACGCTCAGGCGAGTAGATCGGGATGTGCGTTCCTGGCAGGAATTTTCCCTGCTTGAACGGGCTCCGGTCGACCGTATAGGCGAGCAGGTCAGAACGGATCCCGCAATGGTTAAGTAGCGTGTTTCCCTTGCCAGGGGCGCCATAGCCGGCGACAGATTTGCCAGCGCCCGCGGCGTTCAGCAGGAAGCCGAGCAGGTCGCTCTTGATTCGCAGCACCTCGCCGGCGAAGCCCTCGTGACCCTCCACCGTGTGCAAGCCGGCTGACTCCTCGGCCGCTAGGACGGCCTTGACGTTGCCGCCCGGCTCTGCTGCGGCCTCTTCTGGCCTGGCGTAGACCCGGAGCGAGCCGCCGTGGGTCTCTAGCTCATCGACGTCGGTGACTCGCAGGCCCGCGGTCGCCAGCGCCCGCGACGCGGTGAGCAGCGAGAGATAGGAGTAGTGCTCGTGGTAGATCGTGTCGTACTGGCGGCGCTGCATTAGGCGGAGCAGATGCGGGAACTCCAGCGTGACCACTCCCGAAACCTTCACCAGCGCGCGCAGGCCTGCCGCGAAGCCGGTGATGTCTGGCACGTGAGCGAACACGTTGTTGGCGGCCACCAAATCAGCCGGGCCGTAGGCGGCTGCCAGGTCGCGTCCGGTCTGCGGTCCGAGGAATCGCGACTCGGTCCTGACTCCCTTGGACCTGGCGACCTCGGCCACGTTCGCGGCCGGCTCGACACCGAGGACCGGGATGCCCCTCGCGACGAAATGCTGCAGCAGGTAGCCGTCGTTGCTGGCGACCTCGGTCACCAGGCTCTCGGAGGAGAGACCGAGGCGATCGGTCATCAGTTCCGCATAGCGCCTGGCGTGCGCGACCCAGGAATCGGAGTATGAGGAGAAGTAGAGGTAGTCCGAGAAGATGTCCTCACCGGGCACGTACGCCGGGAGCTGCACCAGGAGGCAGTTGTCGCAGAGCCGGACGTGGAGCGGGTAGAACGCCTCGGCCTCATCGAGATGTTCGGCGCTGAGGTAGCTCTCGCAGAGCGGCGACATGCCGATGTCGACGAACGTCCGGGTCAGGGCGGTCCCGCACAGGCGGCATGATGGCGTCGCTGACAAGCTTGACCCCCCACTACGCACGGTGGCGAGTACGTTATCACTTATCGTCTGGATCATGGGCGGAGTCCCGAGTTTCGCAAATAGACGGAATAGACGGAAATCGCATTGAAGCTAAGCACATGCGGGGGTACGCCAAGTGACAGATCATGCATGCCGCGCCTGCCGGAGCCGCTCCGGTCATCTGGTGCTTGACCTGGGTGAACAGCCTGCCTGCGACTACTTCCCCGCGGAAGGGGATCCCGGACCTGACCCCGAGTACCCGCTCGAGATGTGGCTCTGCGCCGCGTGCGGCCTTGCGCAGCTGGTGGCCGACCCGACCGTTCCGGCGGAGCCTCGGGGCGCCGAGCCGGCCGCACTGGTCGCGCAGGCCGCCGACGCCGTCGGCCGGGCAGCCGACGCAGGCTTGCTGCGCGCAGGCAGCACGGTCACCGAGTACGGCAGCCCGCATGGCGGTTCGTGGCTTGGCCTGCTCGCCGAGCGAGGGCTCATCCCGGCGGCACCCGGGGGCCCGGCGGACGTGATCATCGATTGCTTCGGCATGATGCACGCGGCCGACCAGGCCGCAGCGCTCGCCGAACGCGCGGCCCGCGTTTCTGATACCGGCGTTCTGCTGCTGCAGTATCACTCTCTGAACGCGATCATCAGAGGCGGGCAGTGGAACGCGCTGCGCCACGCGCACTACGCCTATTACTCCACCACGGCACTGACCGGATTGCTGGCGACGAACGACCTGCACCCCAGCGCTGCCTGGCACTTTGACTTGTATGGCGGCACGGTGCTGCTCGCCGCCGGCCGGCAAGCACCGTTCAGCGGAGCCGGCCGCGAGAGTGTCGACGCGCTGCTGGCTGACGATGTCAAGGTCGGAGTGACCGACCCTGAGGTGGTCGGCGGCCTCGGCAGGGATGCCATCGCCGGTGCCGACGGGCTGCGAGCCTGGCTCGTCGCGCAGCACCAGCAAGGCCGCATGGTGCTCGGCTACGGAGCCGCCTCCCGCGCGGTAGCCCTGCTGCGCCGGGCAGGCATCGAGAAGAGCCTGCTCCCTGCGGTCGCCGACGCCTCGCCAGCCAAGGTGGGCCTGCGGATGCCAGGGACCGATATTCCGGTCGTCAGCCCCGCCGAACTGGGTGCCAGAAAGCCGGACGCCGTGCTGTTGTTCCTCGCGGACCTGCGCGCAGAAGTGCGCGCCGCGTACCCGGAAGTGGAAGGTCACGGGGGTCATTGGGTAGACGCAGACTCGCTCTCCGGCTGGCAGGGCAGCGACTCAGGTGGCCTGAAGCAGCACGCGTAGCCGGTCCAGGCACCTGCCCCTGGTTGGCCCGATGCTGCCGACCGGGAGCCCGAGCTGGCTCGAGATCTCCGCGTATGAGACGGGCGGGTCCGCCATGAGCATCTCGAGCAGCTTCTGCCAGCGCCAGGGCAGCAGCGACATCGCCTCTCTGACGGCCTCGGCACGCTCGGCCGCGAGGAGGCCCTCGTCGATGTCGGGCTGATGCGTGACGACGCCGCCGAACACGACATCGTCCTGAACGAGCATGACCCTCTTGGCCCGTGACACATGCCGCAGGCACTCGTGCCTGGCCGTGGTGGCCAGCCAGCTGCCGATCCGGTCCGGGTACTCGATCCGGTCGATGTGCTCGAGCAACCGCAGCCAGGTCGCCTGGGCTACGTCAGCGGCGTCGCTGTCGGCCAGCTTGAATTCCCTGGTCATCGCCCAGATCAGCCGCTCGAACTGTTCGACCAGTCGTTCCCAGGCCCAGCGGTCACCGGCCGCTGCACCGCGGACGAGCTGGGCGATATCTGGAGCGGAAGCACGGCCGGCCTTGGCGGGACTCGCCAGGCTCTTCCCTGAACTTTCCGCAGCGGCATCACTGGCCGGTGCCAATTCTCCGTCCAGGCCATGCTCCCGCACGTCGGCGGCAGGCACCTGCACTGTCACGAAACCCCTCCCCTTAATTGCATCCCGCGCGATCGGCCGGATGTTCAGTACGCGCCGTGCGCGTGCGTCACGGCTGACCAGGTCTTCCACAAGATCTGCAGATCCAGGAACAGCGACCAGTTCTCGACGTAGCGGACGTCGAGCCTGACGGCCTCATCCCATGGCAGGTTCGACCGGCCATTTACCTGCCACAGGCCGGTAATTCCTGGTTTGACGGCAAGCCGCCGCCTGACATAGTCGCCGTACTTGGTTGTCTCGTCAGGCAGCGCGGGCCGCGGTCCGACCAGCGACATATTGCCGAGAAGGACGTTAAAAAGCTGCGGCAGTTCATCAAGCGAGTAGCGCCTGAGAAAGCCGCCCACGCGGGTTACCCGCGGATCCTTGCGCATCTTGAAAAGCACGCCGTCGCTGTCGTTGCGGGCGATCAGCTCGGCCTTGCGTAGCTCGGCGTCGACGACCATGGTGCGGAACTTGAAGAGCACGAACGGCGTGCCGTCCTTGCCCACCCGGGTCTGCCGGAAGAGCACGGGTCCCCGATCGCCAAACGCGATCGCCAGCGCGATCAAGCCGAGTAGCGGCACGAGGAAGAACAGCGCGGTGCCTGCGATCGCCTTATCGAAGGCGGCCTTGATCAGCCGCTTGGCACCGCTGAATTCCGGATGCTCCATGTGCAGCAGCGGCAAACCGGCGATTGGCCTGATCGTCGTTCGCGGCCCGGCCACGTCAAGCAAAGCCGGTGCCACGCAGATCTCAGTGCCGGCCTTTTCCAGGGCCCAGGCGAGGTTGCGTAGCCGCACGCCCATCATTTCGCGGCAGGCGAGTATCGCCACCGTGTCGGCCTGAAAGCGCCGGACGACATCGGTCACGTCGGCAAGGCCGCCGGCGATCGGTATCCCGTCGATGACGGCCGGGTGATCCGTGCCGACCACGCACGCCGCGACGATCGTCATCCCGTGGTAGGTCTCGCGGCGCAGTACCGCGGTCAGCTCGCTGATCACTTCCTCGTGGCCGACGATGACGACCTTGCGCATGCACGCGCCCTGCTCACGCAGCTTGTGCAACCTGCGGCGGAGCCAGTACCGGCAGCCCAGGTCGAACAGGGTCAGGCAGGGGAGCGCGACGACGACGTAACCGCGCGCCACCTCGGTCTTGGTGGCGTAGGAAAAAATGGCCACAACCGCGGTCAGGCAGACACCAGCATTGACGACGCGACGGAATTCGTCGGTACCTACTCCGACGAAGCGATCGTCAAACGCACCCGCCAGTTCGAGCGCTGCCAGCCAGAGCACCGGCAATGCCAGGCCTAGCCAGATATATGGGGCGTCCTGCGTATCGGTGCTGCCGAATCGCACCTCGAAAGCCAGCCATCCTGCAGCCAGGCCGGAGCAGACATCCAAGATCACCAGCTGACGTTTGTATGCGGAGGTCCACGCCCTAACCTTGCGTGCGGCCAGACGCGCAAGGACGCTGACCTCGACCCGTTCCGCGACAGCTGTTTCTTCAACCACCGCCCACCCCCCCAGGCACACTGCCTAACTCCAGGCAGGGTGCCAACTCCACTCCCAGTGCGGAATAAACACCATGCAGACGCGCAGACAGATGGGCCGGTTGACAGCATTTTTAGGCGTAGTCAGCCCCGGTGCCCATGCGACTCCGCACTAGACTGAGTTATCGCAGGTCAAGGCGCAAGAACTACAGAGAGTAGCGACGGTAAATTCTCGGTATTGGCCGAAATCCTTCGGCCGCTGGCCCGGCTTGCGATACAGGGCGCGATTTGCCCGTCACGCTGACGCGCCGAGCCGGCGCCGCCAGAGCCCGCCAACACTACACTCATGCACGTGACAGAGGAGGGCCTCGGCCCGGAGGACATCAAGATCATTACCCTCGCGCGCTCGGCGAGGGCCAGGGTCGGTTCCGCCGAGGGCGCGGCCGTCAGGGACGACACCGGCCGGACGTATGCGGCGGCGGCCGTGGCGCTCCCGTCGCTCCGGCTCTCGGCACTTACTCTCGCGGTCGCGATGGCCGTGTCCAGCGGAGCGGCGCAGCTAGAAGCCGCGGCGCTGGTCAGCGACGGCCCTGGGCCGGCTGCCGACGACGTCCGGGCAGTCAAGGACATCGGCGCCAGCGCGGTCATCATTCACGCCGGCCCGGACGGCACCGTTCGCGGCACACTGCGGCCCTGAGCCCGCCAGATTCGACGGCCCGGGTACCGCGTGCGCGGCCGGCCGCTCGGGAGCTGGCCCGAGCCGGCAGCCATGGTCTCGCGGTAGGGGAGAATCACGAGATGGACCCGCAGCCTGGCCGCCCCGACCCTGGCGATGAGTTCGTGGCAGGCTTCGCGTGCTTTGCTGGCCGGCCAAATGTCGGTAAGTCGACGCTCATGAACGCGCTGGTCGGAAGTAAAGTCGCGATTACGAGCAGCAGACCGCAGACGACGCGGCGGGTGATCAGGGGCATCGTGCGACGCCCCGATGCCGAGCTCACCATCATCGACACGCCAGGGCTGCACCGGCCGAGGACACTGCTCGGCGAGCGGCTCGACAGTCTGGCTCGTTCGACGCTCACGGAAGTGGACGTAATCGGCTTCTGCGTGCCGGCTTCTGAACGCGTCGGTCCGGGGGACAAGTACCTGGCGCATGAGCTGACCGAGCAGGCGGGCACGCCGGTGGTCGCGATCGTGACAAAGGCAGACCAGGCCTCACCTGCTCAGGTCGCCAGCCAGCTCCAGGCCGTCGAGGACCTGGGCGGCTGGGCGGACATCGTTCCGGTGTCCGCTGTGACCGGCTTCCAGCTCGACGTACTTACCGACGTGCTGGTCAGTCATCTGCCCGCGGGCCGGCCGCTGTATCCGGACGGCGAGCTGACCGATGAGCCGGAGCAGCAGCTGGTAGCTGAACTCATCAGGGAAGCCATCCTGGAAGGCGTGCGGGACGAGCTGCCGCACTCCATCGCCGTGGTCGTTGAGGAGATGGGCCCGCGCGAGGACAGGGACGATCTCATCGACGTGCACGCCGTGATGTACGTCGAGCGGCAGAGCCAGAAGGCGATCGTGATCGGGGCGAAGGGCGCACGGCTCAAGGAAGTCGGCTCCCGCGCGCGCCAGCAGATCGAGGGCTTGCTCGGCAGCCGCGTCTTCCTTGATCTGCGGATCAAGATCGCGAAGGACTGGCAGCGCGACCCCAGGCAACTTCGCCGGCTCGGTTTTTAGCCCGATACCCCTGTAGCTACTGCGATCTCGCAGGTCAGCCCGCGATCAGCGACCCAGGAATTCCGGCAAATCGCTGACCGATGTTCGTGGGGCGTGTGATGATCGGGACTCCGGTGTGCGGTTCAACCCGGCAGGCTAGTCGCCCGGAAGGGCAGGCTGGAGGGAAGTCATGCTGGCCCTTGTCGGGTCGAAAGTCTGTTACCGGACGATAGGTCAAGGCGTCTTCCATTGCGAGCGCTGTGGCGGCGACCGGCCGTACCGGCATCGGTCCGGTAGGCGCTGGGCGCATCTGCTCGGCGTTCCGGTAGCTCTGATCGGTGACACGGGCGAGCACTTGGCCTGCACGATGTGCGGCACGTGCTACCGAGTTGACCTGCTCGCCGTCCCGACCATCGAGCAGATGCTGGTCGCGTTGCTGGCGGGCACCAAGGCAGCGGTCGTAGCGATGCTCAGGGCCGGCGGCGCATCCAGCCAGGTGGCCAGGCAACGTGGCATCGACCTGGTGAAAGCGGCCGGAGCGGCCGACTATCACGACGGCCGCATGCTCGCGGCGCTCGCGGGTGCGGGTACTGGCGAGGCGCTGCCCGGTTGTGACGACGAGGCAGTGCCCGGCCTCCGCCCGGCCGTCGAGGCGGTGGCGATTCAGCTAGACGGGCACGCGAAGGAATGGTTCCTCGCCAAGATGGTTGAGGTCGGCCTGGCCGACGGGCCGCTTACCGACGCTGAGCGCGAGGTCGCCGGAACCACCGCCCGCTACCTGGGAATGACCGCTGCGCACGGCCGCGATGTGATCTCGCTTACCGAAGAGGCGGCCCAGGCCTGAGGCGCGGGAGCCGCGGCGCGCATCCGCCTGAGCACGGGCAAGATGCGTGAGAATGGAGTCGTGAGTATCTATCGCGATGACGGGATCGTGCTGCGCACCCAGAAGCTGGGCGAGGCCGACCGCATCGTGACGGTGCTCGCCCGTAAGTCGGGCCGGGTCAGGGCGGTTGCCAAGGGTGTCAGGCGCACGAAGTCACGATTCGGTGCCCGGCTTGAACCGTTCACGCACGTCGACCTGCTGCTGTACACAGGCAGAAGCCTGGACGTCATCACCCAGGCAGAGACCGTCCGCAGCTACGGCGACGTGCTGGCCGAGGACTACCCGAGGTACACAACCGGCGTCGCGATGCTGGAGACGGCCGAGCGGTTCACCGCGATCGAGAAAGAGCCTGCGTTGCGCCAGTTCCTGCTGCTCGTTGGCGGGCTGCGGACGCTCGTCGAAGCCGAGCATGATCCACGGCTCGTCCTCGATGCCTACCTGCTGCGCTCGCTGGCCGTGGCGGGCTACGCGCCTGCGCTCGACGAGTGCGCCATCTGCGGCACCAGGACACCATCGGCGTCATCCGACGAGGGCGCACCAGCCGACGACGCGGTGCAGCGACGTCGTCAGTCGCGCAGGACGTTCGGTGTCGCCGCCGGCGGCCTGGTCTGCAGAACGTGCTGGGCGCCGGGTGCGGCTACCGCCGCGATGCCGACGATCGACTTGATGAGCGCGCTGCTGCGCGGCGACTGGGGGCTGGCTGACACCAGCGAGCGCCGGTATCAGGTGGAATGCAGCGGACTGGTAGCGGCTTACGTCCAGTGGCATCTGGAGCACTCGATCCGTTCGCTGCGCCATGTGGAGCACGTGTGAGCCGCGCCGCAGGAGACGGCATTCGCGTGGCGGTCAAGCCGCCTGAGCCGCACGCCAGCGGGGCACGGCCGCCTGCGATCCCGCCCGAGCTCGTGCCCAAGCACGTCGCTTTGGTCATGGACGGGAACGGCCGCTGGGCCAAGCAGCGCGGCCTGCCTCGGACCGAGGGCCACAAGGCCGGCGAGTACTCCTTGTTCGACGTGATCATGGGCGCGATCGAACTCGGCATACCGTATCTGTCTGCCTACGCCTTCTCTACCGAGAACTGGCGGCGCTCGCCGGACGAGGTTCGCTTCCTGATGGGGTTCAACAGAGACGTGATCCGCCGTCGCAGGGACCAGCTCAACGAGATGGGAGTGCGGGTCAGGTGGGCCGGCCGCAGACCGCGGCTATGGCGCAGCGTGATCTCCGAGCTCGAAGACGCCGAGCAGATGACGGTCGGCAACTCGGTGCTGACGCTGCAGTTCTGCGTCAACTACGGCGGCCGGGCCGAAATAGCCGACGCTGCCGCGGCGATCGCGGCCGACGTCGCCGCGGGGAAGCTGAAAGCCGACAAGATCGATGAGAAGGTGTTCGCGCGGTACCTCGATGAGCCCGGCATTCCTGATGTGGACCTGTTCGTGCGCTCGTCGGGGGAGCAGCGCACCTCCAACTTCCTGATCTGGCAGTCGGCCTACGCCGAGTTCGTGTTCCTGGACACGCTCTTCCCCGATTTCGATCGCCGGCATCTCTGGCGGGCCTGCGAGATCTACGCGAGCAGGGACCGCCGCTACGGCGGGGCAGAGCCGAATCGGGTCCCAGATGCCGACATCGGCACGTAGCGCCGAGCGCCGGGACGGCGCCGTCGCTCTCGGGTTGCGTTAGTGCAGGCCTCGCACGACAGCGACGACGAGCACTGCCGCCACGGCTGCCAGCCGCAGCAACCTGCCCTGACCTGACAGTCGGGGCCAGGAGAGCAGCGCCAGCCAGCCGAGCACGAGCGCCAGGCCGACGAGCGCGATCGCTCCGGCCCATCCGCTCAGCGCGAGGCCTATCACCAGCAGGGCGACAGCGAGGACCGGTGGCAGCCACTGCGGCAGCTGATGCAGCCAGAGCAGCGAGGTGGCGCTCCGCTGCTCGAGCGATGACCTGCTCGGCGAGGCATCCGGAGTGAACAAGGTGTTCCCTGGCGGGAGCGGCCGCGGCCGGCGCTGGCGCCCGCGTGCGCCCGCCTGCTGGGGCTGCCTGGGGCGGTTCGAGCTCACGGTGCGGTTGTCCTTCCTCAGCCACGAAGCCACCCGTGCGGCCGTTGACGTCCGCGGCGCTAATGCGGTTGCGGTTGGCCAGGTCACCGACCACGATAGCGGCAACCAGTGCAGCACAAGAACACCGCTAAGCTGGCAGCACCGCCACCCCTTCAGGGATTGAGCGTGTCTATCAACCCATCAACCGCCCGCAAGGCGCTGGAGAATTCTGATGGCTCGTCGCAGCGACCGCTTGGAAACCGTAGTCAGCCTCAGCAAGCGGCGGGGAATCGTGTACCCGTCCAGCGAGATCTACGGTGGCCTGAGGGCGTCCTGGGACTATGGCCCGCTCGGCGTGGAGATCAAGAACAACATCAAGCGGCAATGGTGGAAGACAGTCGTCACCGAGCGCGACGACGTCGTCGGCCTCGATTCGAGCGTGATACTGGCACCCGAGGTCTGGCAGGCGAGCGGCCACGTCACCGAATTCGTCGACCCGCTGACTGAGTGCCAGTCGTGTCACAAACGGTTCAGGCCGGACCACCTGATCGAGGCGTACCAGGAAAAGCACGACGGCAAGGAGCCCGAGCACGGACTCGCCGACCTAGCCTGCCCGAACTGCGGCACCAGGGGAGCCTTTACGACGCCGCGGATGTTCAATGCGATGCTCCGCACCTACCTTGGCGTGGTCCAGGACGATGAGTCCGGCCTGGCCTACCTGCGGCCGGAGACAGCGCAGGGAATCTTCATAAACTTCAAGAACGTGCTGCAGACCTCGCGGAAGAAGATCCCGTTCGGGATCGGCCAGATCGGCAAGTCCTTCAGGAACGAGATCACGCCTGGCAACTTCATCTTCCGCACCCGCGAGTTCGAGCAGATGGAGATGGAGTTCTTCGTCAAGCCCGGCAGCGACGAGGAGTGGCACGAGCGCTGGATCGCTGACCGGCGGGCCTGGTACAGCGACCTCGGGCTGAAGCAGGACAACCTCCGGCTCTACGAGCACCCGGCGGACAAGCGCTCGCACTACTCCAAGCGGACCGTAGACATCGAATACCGGTACGGCTTCCAGGGCACCGAATGGGGCGAACTCGAGGGCATCGCAAACCGGACCGACTACGACCTGTCCGTGCACGCCAAGGCGTCCGGGCAGGAGATGTCCTACTTGGATCCCGAGTCCAATGAGCGGTACGTGCCCTACGTCATCGAGCCAGCCGCCGGCGTCGACCGGTCGATGCTCGCGTTCCTGCTCGATGCCTACGCGGAGGACGAGGCACCGGACGCCAAGGGCGTCATGGAGAAGCGGACAGTGCTGCGGCTTGACTACCGGCTCGCACCCGTCAAGGTGGCCGTGCTGCCGCTGTCCCGCAACGCTGACCTGTCACCCAAGGCGCGCGATGTGGCTGCCACCGTCCGCAAGGAATGGAACGCCGACTTCGACGATGCCGGCGCGATCGGCCGCCGGTACCGGCGCCAGGACGAGATAGGCACGCCGTACTGCGTCACGGTCGACTTCGACAGCCTGAACGACCAGGCCGTCACGGTCCGGGAGCGCGACACGATGAAGCAGGAGCGGATCGGCATCGACAAGCTGACCGCTTATCTGTCCGAGCGGCTAGGCGGCTGCTAACGGCCGCTGGGTGCGGCGATGCCGATCACGATTCTGCGTATCGTCGCGATCTGCTTGGCATGTGCATCAAGAAACTTCACCCGGGCCGCGGTCTGCAGCCGCTCCATCGTCATGACGGTCGGCGCGGCGCACCTGACGAAGACGGGCGTCCAGAGCCGCTGCTGATTGCTGTACCGCTGCGGGCTCCCGTTGGATGCTCCGATCCAGTTCATCCAGGCGAAGAAGCCTGTGAACAACCGGTGGCCGGCCGTGCCACGCGAGTTCGCGAACTCGGCAGGTACGCCGAATGACTCCAGGCAGCTGACGAACCCGGCTCGCTTGGCGCGAACTAGCGGAGAGGCCTGAATGAACCTGACCTTCCTGAGCCATGCTCCAGCGAGCGGGTCCGCGATCTTGTCAATCCGCCAGAGCGAGTGCGTGTACTCCGCCATGCAAGAGCTCGCGGACCCATCAACATGCTGAGGTCCGTGCGCCCATGGCCTGGCCCGATCCGCCCGGACGTCGCCTCCGGCCGGCGCCATCTCGTGCGTGCGGCTGCGCTGGACCAGATCGGGGAACTGGCTGTTGTCCGGGAATGACAGCTGGTACTGGCGCTTGGACTTCGGGAAGGTTTGCGGCGGGAGCCCGGCCTGCGTGAGGCACGCTCCGGCTCTTGAGCCGACGATCCGCTGGCGGGTCCACGCGAATGCGAGACCAGAGGTGTACTGCGCGCCAGTCGCCGGGAAGTAGGCGTCAAGTGCCTGTTTGGCGAGCTGTTTCTGCGCGGTTGTGACCGCTGCCGATCGGGGATATGGTCCGTCGGATCCGGTCCCCGTAGCGCGGCCGAGCACGACCAGGCACGCCACCACCGCCGCGAGGCTGGTCGCGGCCGCGAGCGGCGCGAGCCAGGGATGTGCCGAACCGGGTGAACGAGTGACCCTGACCCTGCCCGGCTTCTCCGGCGGCATGTCGAAGGTCCGGCTGAAGCTCCCGAACATGACAGCACCTGCTCGCAGGCGCAGCCCGCGCCGCCTGGTGCGCAGCCTGAGCGGCGGGATGTCCTCGGGCCTGACTTCTTCTGCCGCGGCCCGGATGGCTGCGTTGATTCGCGACTCGAGTGGGTCCATCAGCGTGCCCCTAGCATCTTGCCGAGAGCGGCGAGCGCGCGGTGGCTCGTCGACCGGACCGTGCTCGCGCTGATGCCCATGACCTGAGCGATCTCCTCGTCGCTCGCATGGAGGTAGAAGCGCATGGTCAGCACTTCCCGCTGGCGCGCCGGCAGCTCGCGCAGCGCTGCGAGCACCGACCTGTGTTCCTCACCGGTCAGCACCGCCGCCTCGGCGGACGCCGCTGCCGGCTCGTAGATGGCCCTGCTGGCCCTCAGCCGGCGCCGCCTGACCGCCGACCGGCATCCGTTCAGGACCGAGACACGCAGGTAAGGCAGCGCCGCTGCTGGATCCGCGAGCCTGGCCCAGTTCCTGTACAGGCCGCAGAATGCTTCCTGGACGACGTCCTCGGCGGTCGGCTTATCCCCGAGCATGACGTGAGCAAGCCTGGTCAGGCCCAGCGCGTGTGCCTGGTAAAGCGCCGTGACGCAGCTCTCTGCTGATAGCGCGCCTGATCGTCCCCGGTCAGCACCGGGGACGATCTCGCCGAGCTCGCTAGTCGGCCCGATCCGGGCTGACGCGATGCTGCTCATGCCCTTAAGACGCACGCGGGGGGTCTCTGTTGCTCGATGGCTTGTTTAATTTTGCGCTGGCGTGCCGCGCGGGAAGCGACTGAATATCTCGGCGGCCGCCGCGTGGAAGCCTTCAGGCAGCCCGGCCGCACCCATCGTCGCGGCGATCTCGTTCATTTCCGCCGTCCAGCGCCAGCCCTTCCTCCCCGCCGACAGCTCGGCGAGTCGGAGCTGTGCGTCAACGCCCGGCAGGGATAGCTCCCATTCGGCGTCCAGCGCGTCGCGCACGGACTCGGCGTTCGCGAGCTCGCGCATGGCGAGCAGCAGCGCGGCCGAGCCTTTTGTCCACCCTGCGTACGCCATTTTCAGTGCTGAGGCAGACCACGGGCCTGCCCCGGCGATCCGCGCGTCGACCGCGGTGCCGCCGAACAGCGCGCGCACCTCGTCTGCTGCGGCTCCCGACAGGTAGAGCCTGGTGCTGCCTGGCAAGGGTGACGGTGGCCCGATGATCCCGCCGTCGACGTATCTGGCGCCGTCCTTGGTGACGATCTCGGCCACCCGGCATGCGGTCTGCGGCGAGACGGCATTCGCATCCACGAACAGACCGCGAAAGCCCGCCACTGAGCAGGCGACGTCGACGGCGGCGTGCGGCGGGCAGACGGAAATGATGACCGCCGCTCGCTCGGTGAGCGCCCTTGCTGTTCCGGTGTCGATGAAACCGGCGGCGCGGGCTCGTCCGGCCGTCTGCTCGCTGCGGCCCTCTGATGCCCACAGCACCTGGTGCCCGCCGGCTGCCAGGCTGCGGCCGACCGCGGTGCCCATCTCGCCGGGATGCAGGAGGCCGATCGTGAACGGCCCCGTCACGCGACTGCCTCAGCCATAGCGAGCGCCCTTCTCTTGCGCGGACGCGGCGGGGATTCCCGAGCTCGGGCCGGGATTGCGGTGCCCGCGACAGCGTCAGCGTATCGGTGAACAGAACCGCGTGCGCGCCGCGAGGACCGCGCCAGGCTCGGTAGAGTCATGCACGAGGGCCGAGAAGGCCGAGATCACTGAGCCGCTGGGTGCCCAGCTACCGGCGGGCGGGGTCATTCCCCTTACCCGCGCAGGCGCAGCAGGGCCCGCGGCACCGCAAGGAGAGCGTGCAGTGCCGAAGCTTGTCTATGACTTCATCGAGGGCAACAAGGACATGAAGGACCTGCTCGGCGGGAAGGGTGCGAACCTCGCCGAGATGACCAACCTTGGCCTGCCCGTTCCGCCCGGGTTCATCATCAGCACGGACGCGTGCCGGCACTATCTCGCCGAGGGCAGCGTGCCGGCCGGCCTTGCCGCAGAGGTCACCGAGCACCTGGACCGGCTTGAGCAGGCGATGGGCAGGACCCTGGGGGACTCCGCCGATCCGCTGCTGGTCAGCGTCAGGTCAGGCGCCAAGTTCTCGATGCCGGGGATGATGGAGACGGTGCTCAACATCGGCCTCTCCGACGCGTCGGTGCAGGGCCTGGCCAAGCAAGCCGGCAACGAGCGGTTCGCCTGGGACTCCTACCGGCGCCTGATCCAGATGTTCGGCAAGACCGTGCTTGACATCGAAGGGCACGAGTTCGAGCACGCGATCGACGAGGCCAAGCGAGCCAAGGGCACCAAGAACGACCTCGACCTGGACGCCGATGACATGAAGGCGCTCGTCGACACGTTCAAGCAGATCGTCAAGAACGCGACCGGCACCGACTTTCCGCAGGACCCGCGCGAGCAGATGGACATGGCCGTGAACGCGGTCTTCGACTCGTGGAACGCAGACCGGGCGATCCTGTACCGCCGTCAGGAGCGGATCCCCTCCGATCTCGGCACCGCGGTCAACGTAGTCGCGATGGTCTTCGGAAACCTTGGCCAGGACTCAGGAACCGGTGTGGCCTTCACCCGCGACCCCGGCAGCGGCCAGCAGGGCGTCTACGGCGACTATCTGCAGAACGCCCAGGGCGAAGACGTCGTCGCCGGGATCAGGAACACGGTCCCGCTGCAGGACCTGGAGAAGGTAGACCCGAAGTCCTACGGCGAGCTCATGCAGATCATGCAGACGCTGGAGAACCACTACCGCGACCTGTGCGACATCGAGTTCACGATCGAGCGCGGCAAGCTGTGGATGCTGCAGACCAGGGTTGGAAAGCGGACCGCCGCGGCGGCGTTCCGGATCGCGGTGCAGCTGGTTGACCAGGATCTGATCGACATCGACGAAGCGCTGCGCCGGGTCGAGGGCGCGCAACTCGCCCAGCTCATGTTCCCGAGGTTCGGCGACACCGGCGGCGCCACGCTGATCACGAAGGCGATCAGCGCGTCTCCGGGAGCTGCCGTCGGCAAGGCGGTCTTCGACTCCGCCACCGCGGTCGAGTGGGCCGAGCGCGGCGAGGATGTGATCCTGGTCCGGCGTGAGACCAACCCCGATGACCTGCACGGGATGATCGCGGCGCGCGGCATCCTGACCAGCCGCGGCGGCAAGACCAGCCACGCGGCGGTGGTTGCCCGCGGCATGGGCAAGACCTGCGTGTGCGGCGCCGACCAGCTTGAGGTCGACGTCAGGGCCGGTCAGTTCGCCGCCGAGGGCAAGGATGGCCAGCTGGTCGTCAGGCAGGGCGACGTCATCTCGATCGACGGCACTTCGGGTGCCGTCTACCTGGGTGAGGTGGCTGTCGTCGCGTCGCCCGTAGTCGAGTACTTCGAGGGCAACCTCGACCCCGCTTCCGATGAGCTCGTCGGCGCCGTCCACCGGATCATGACCCATGCCGACAAGCGGCGCAGGCTCGGTGTGCGCGCTAACTCCGATACCGGTGAGGACTCGGCCAGGGCTGTCAGGTTCGGCGCTCAGGGGATCGGCCTCACCAGGACCGAGCACATGTTCCTCGGCGAGCGGCGCCAGCTGGTCGAGCGGCTGATCCTGGCCGACACCAGCGAGGGCAGGCAGGCAGCGCTGGCAGAGCTCGAGCCGCTGCAGCGCGGCGACTTCGTCGAGATCCTCGAGGCGATGGACGGGCTGCCGGTGACGATCAGGCTGCTCGATCCGCCGCTGCATGAGTTCCTGCCCGACCTGACCGACCTCTCGGTCAAGATCGCGCTGGCTGGTGACCAGGCAACCGAGAAAGACAAGAAGCTGCTCGAGGAGGTGCGCAGGCTGCACGAGCAGAACCCGATGCTGGGCCTGCGCGGCGTCCGGCTCGGCCTGGTCATTCCTGGGCTGTACGAGATGCAGGTGCGCGCGATCGCGCACGCTGCTGCTGACCGGATCAAGGCTGGCGGCGATCCCCGGCCGGAGATCATGATCCCGCTGGTGGGCGCCGTGCAGGAGCTCGAGGCGGCCAGGGACGAAGTCGAGCAGGTGCTCGCCGAGGTCGCCGACGAGACAGGCGTCAGTGCGCACACCCTGATCGGCACGATGATCGAGGTGCCGAGGGCGGCGCTCACCGCTGGGCAGATCGCGCAGGCGGCCGAATTCTTCTCCTTCGGCACCAACGACCTGACTCAGATGGGCTGGGGCTTCTCGCGTGACGACGTCGAGGGAGCGTTCTTCGGCAAGTACATCGAGATGGGTATCTTCGGCGTCTCGCCGTTCGAGACGCTGGACGCCGAGGGCATCGGCAGGCTGGTCGAGCTCGCCACCACCGAGGGCCGCGCCACCAGGCCGGACCTGAAGGTCGGGGTGTGCGGCGAGCATGGCGGTGACCCCGAGTCGGTGCGCTTCTTCCACCACGCTGGCCTGGACTATGTCTCCTGCTCGCCATTCAGGGTCCCGGTGGCCAGGCTCGAAGCAGGCCGTGCCGTGGTGCTCGAGGAAGTAGGAGGCAGCGACAGCCGGTGACCGGCGGGGGTGGCTACGACGGGCACGCGACGGAGCGGTTCGCCAACGAGGCGGTCAAGCGTGCGCACAGCCAGGACCGGAGCCCATTCCAGCGGGACAGGGCGCGGGTCCTGCACAGCTCGGCGCTCCGGCGGCTGGCCGCCAAGACGCAGGTGGTCGAGGTCGGCCAGGCTGATTTTCCGCGCACTAGGCTGACGCACTCGCTGGAGTGCGCACAGATCGGCAGGGAACTCGGGGCCGCGCTCGGCTGCGACCCTGACCTGGTCGACGCGGCCTGCCTGGCGCACGACCTCGGGCACCCGCCGTTCGGCCACAACGGCGAGTCGGCGCTCGCTCAGGTCGCGGCCGCATGCGGCGGCTTCGAGGGCAACGCGCAGAGCCTGCGCCTGCTGACGAGGCTGGAGCCGAAGGTTCCCGGTGCCGGGCTGAACCTGACGAGGGCCACCCTTGACGCCACGCTGAAATATCCCTGGCTAGCGTCGCAGGCTGCGTCTACCGGCGCCGGGCCCGAGCCCCCGGCCGGGGCTAAGTACGGGTGCTATGACGAGGACGCGGACGTGTTCGCGTGGATCAGGCTGGGTGCGCCCGGAAGCCGGCCGTGCCTCGAGGCGCAGGTCATGGACTGGGCCGACGATGTGGCCTATTCCGTGCATGACCTGGAGGACGGCCTGCACAGCGGGCTGATCGTGCTGGACCGGCTGCGTGATCACGGCGAACGCCGCCGGGTTGCCGCCCTCACGCAGGCCGAGTACTGCGCACCGGGTTCGGTCACCGTCGAGGAGCTGGGCGAGATCTTCGACGGACTGCTCAGGCTGAGTTTCTGGCCGCAGCGCTTTGATGCCGAGCCGCAGACGGTCGCCGCCGTCAAGAACCTGACCAGCGAGCTGATCGGCCGGTTCTGCGACGCCGCCCTCGCAGGTACGAGACAAGCCGACAGCGCGCCGTTGTCGCGCTATGCCGCCGATCTCGTAGTGCCCAGGGAGCAGCGGCTCGAGTGCGCGTTGCTCAAGGGCGTGACCGCCTATTATGTCATGGGCCGGACCGGGGCGGTCGCTTCGCAAGCCAGGGAACGGCAGGTGCTGACCGAGCTAGCCGCTGCCCTGTCCGGCGGCGCGCCAGGTGCGCTTGATCCGATGTTCCGCGCCGACTACGAGTCGGCAGGCTCGGACCCCGCCAGGCTCCGCGTGATCGTCGACCAGGTCGCATCGCTGACCGACACGTCGGCGACCGCGTGGCACGCGAAGCTCTGCCAGTAAGCGAGGTTGGCCAAAACCTGCCCGGCCGGCCCGCGCGGGGCTAGCTCGCGACGGCGGTCTGCGGGTCGCGGCCCGACCGGACCAGGGTCAGCGCCTCGCCGAGGCCGTCGAGCGACCAGCCGTCCTGCCGCACGTCTACCGATACCCGTGCGCCGCCCACGTGCAGCGCCTCGATGCGCAGCGGCAGGAATCGATCGGGGATGGCCGGGTCGCACCACAGCTTGCCTGTCGGCACCGAGGGGTCGAACCGCAAGAGTGTCCTGAGCAGGTGAAACGGCGCAGCAGAGGCCCACGCCTGCGGCGAGCACGACGTCGGGTAGCTGACCGGTTCGGGAAATTCGGCCCGTTCGAAGCCGCAGAACAGCTCGGGCAGACGGCCGCCAAAGGCCTCGGCCGCCTCAAGGATCCCGGCGAAGACCTGCTGCGCCTGCTCGACATAGCCGTACCGCATCAGGCCCGCCGCGCAGATCGCGTTGTCGTGCGGCCAGACCGAGCCGTTGTGATAGCTCATCGGGTTGAACGTCGCGCTGGAGCTGGCCAGCGTCCTGATGCCGAACCCGGAGAACATCTCGGGACCGGTCAGGTGCCTGGCGGCCGACGCCGCCTTGGCAGCGTCAGCGATGCCGGTCCACAGGCAGTGGCCCATGTTCGACGCGAGTGAGTCGATCTGACGCTTCTGGGCGTCCAGGCCGAGCGCGAAGTAGCCCTTTTCCGGCATCCAGAACGCGCGGTTGAAGCGGTCCTTGAGATCCTGTGCTCGCTGCGCCCAGTGCGTGGCTCCGTCGACGTCCTCGCGTTCGGCGCAAAGGTGCGACCTGGCAAGGAAGGCGGCATACACGTAACCCTGCACCTCGGCCAGCGCGATCGGAGGTTCGGCCATCCTCCCGTCGGCGAAAGTGATGCCGTCAAAGGAGTCCTTCCAGCCCTGATTCGCAAGCCCCAGCTCGGAGGTCCTGGCGTACTCCACGAACCCGTCGCCATCCTGGTCGCCGTAGTTGACGATCCAGTCAAGCGCGCGGTCGGCATGCGGCAGCAGTTCGTCGGCGACGTCGCGGTCCAGGCCCCACCTGCGCAGCTCACCGAGGAGCATCACGAACAGCGGGGTGGCGTCTACCGACCCGTAGTAGACGCTGCTGCCGCCCAGCCACAGCGAAGCCTGCATGCCGAACCGCATCTCGTGCAGGATCTTGCCAGGCTCTTCTTCGGTGTCCGGGTTGACCTTGGTGCCCTGCAGGCCCGCCAGCGTCCGCATGGTGCCGAGCGCCAGCGAAGTGTCCAGTGGCAGCAGCATCCAGGAAGTCAGCAGCGAGTCCCGGCCGAAAATGGTCATGAACCACGGCGCGCCCGCGGCGACCACCATCCGGTCGGCGTGCTCAGGGTCGAAGATCCTGAGCGATCCGAGGTCCTCCGTACTGGCCGCGAAGACCGAGGCCAGGCGCGGGTCGGAGGCCATGACCAGGGGGCTCTGCCGCCGCCAGTCGGCCAGCCGCTCCTCAGGTCCGTCAGCTGCCGAGGGACGCTCGCCGTTGGGGTGCGCGGGCACCCGGTATTCGATCAGGTCCTTGCCGTTCAGCGACGGCGTGATCTGCAGGATCGTGCTCCAGGCACCATGCGCAGGTACGACCGCGTGCCAGGTCAGCTGGCTGGCTGATACCTCGAGCTCGGCACCGGTCGGCCTGGCGCCGCTGATCCTGGCACCGCGAAGGGCCGTCGCCACCTGGCGGCTCAGCATGATCGCGTCGTCCTCGACGCCGACGGTCATGCCATCGACCGCTGCCGGGTCCTGATGCGCCCTGCCCTGCTTCACCTCGAAGACGTCGGCGAAGTCGCCGCCGATGCCGATCCGCAAGGTCACCGGGAGCGGCTCGGTGCTCATGTTCCGCAGCGTGATCTCTTCGCTCAGTCCGTCGTTGAGCACGCGCCGCCTGGCCACGAGCATCGTGCTGTCGGCCAGGCCGGGCAACGGCGGCATCCGGCTCAGGAACGTCCCGGCGAACGGCTCGCGTGCCTGGGGCGATAGCGGCTCCGGCACGTGCCCGTTGATGCTGAGCTCCAGCCGATCGATCAGCCTGGTGTCCCTGACGAACAGGCCCTGGGCGCCGCCCTGCCGCACATCACCTGACGCCTCGGAGATGCAGAACGTCGTGCCGTCGAGCAGGGTGACCAGTCCGGCCGGTGCTCCCATCGTGGTGGCCGGCGCGCCTTCAAATGCCCAAACCTGGCCCATCTCGCGCCTCCTGGTGCTGCTGGTGGACTGGCTGAGAGGACTAGCTGCGTGGACTGGCCGAGTCGGCTGGCTGACCCTGCCGCACGTGCTTAGTCGGGGGCCCGTGGCCTTGGCTGAGCTTGGTGGGGAGTTGGCCGCGGCTTGACTGCAGTGCGTGTTCACTCATGGCTACCCACGGCTTGGCTATGGCACACCACTAGCACGCGGATACGCTCAGATTGGCCCAGCATGTAGCACAGGGCAGACATCACGGGCCAGACTTCACGGGAGGGTAAAGCGTGCCAGCGAGTGATGCGGCGCTCGTGTCAGCACCAGATCGCGGCGATTCGCGCGCCACGGTGACGATCGGCGTTCTCGCGCTGCAGGGCGACGTGGCCGAGCACCTGCGGGCGATCACGGCAACCGGTGCCCGCCCGGTGCCGGTACGCCGTCCGGCCGAGTTGAACGCGGTCGACGGGCTGATCATCCCGGGCGGCGAATCCACCACGATCTGGAAGCTCGCCGACATATTCGAGCTGGTCGACCCGCTGCGCAAGCGGATAAGCGATGGAATGCCGGTTTTCGGGTCATGTGCCGGGATGATCATGCTGGCCAGCCGGCTGGTGGAGCGGGCCAGCGAGCAGGACACCTTCGGCGCGATCGACATGACGGTCCGCAGGAACGCTTTCGGGCGTCAGGCCGATTCGTTCGAGAGCGACATCGACCTAGGCGGCGTGGGCGGTCCGCCGTTCCGCGCCGTCTTCATCAGGGCGCCTTGGGTTGAGGAGGTGGGCCGCGGTGTTGAGATTCTGGCTGCTGAACCGCGCACGGGTAGGATCGTCGCCGTTCGCCAGGGTCCCGCGCTCGCCACGGCATTTCACCCCGAGCTCACCCAGGACAACCGCGTGCACTCAATCTTTACTGACATGGTGAGGGAGCTCTCATGAGCGGCCACTCCAAGTGGGCTACCACGAAGCACAAGAAGGCTGTCGTCGACGCCAGGCGGGGCAAGCTCTTCGCCAAGCTGATCAAGAACGTGGAAGTTGCGGCGCGCAGTGGGGGCCCGGACGTGAACGCCAACCCGACCCTTTACGACGCGGTACAGAAGGCGAAACGCAGTTCGGTCCCTAACGACAACATCGACCGGGCCGTGCGCCGCGGCGCGGGCCTGGAAGCTGGCGGTGCCGCGTATGAAACCGTCACCTACGAGGGCTATGCGCCTGGCGGGGTCGCGCTCCTGGTCGAGTGCCTGACCGACAACAGGAACCGGGCCGCGTCCGAGGTCAGGGTCGCGCTCACCAGGAACGGCGGCTCGATGGCCGACGCTGGCTCGGTGTCCTACCTGTTCAACAGGAAGGGCGTCGTGATCGTGCCTAAGACCCCCTCGCTCGGCGAGGACGACGTGCTGATGGCGGTCCTGGACGCTGGCGCCGAGGAGGTCAGCGACATCGGCGAGTCCTATGAGGTGGTCAGCGAGGCGACCGACCTGGTGCCGGTCAGGACCGCACTGCAGCAGGCAGGTATCGACTACGAGTCGGCCGAGACACCGTTCCTGCCGTCCGTCGAGGTGCCGATCGACGAGGACACTGCGCGCAAGGTCTTCAAGGTGATCGAGGTACTCGAGGAATCCGACGAGGTCCAGGACGTGTACGCGAACTACTCGGTTTCCGACGACATCATGGAAAAGATTGGCTGACCTCCCTGGCGGGCTGACGGTCCGGCCCATGCGGGCCGACGACGACCTGGATGCCGAGCTTGACCTGCGGCACCGCTCGTTCGGCCCGATGAGCAGCGGCGATCGGGCGTACTGGCGTGCCGAGCTAGTTGACTGCGTGCAGACCGGCAGGCAGTTCGGCGTCTGGGACGGTGATCAGCTGCTCGGCGCGGCCAGGTACCACGACATGCGGCAGTACTGGCACGGCAAAGCCGTGCCGATGGCAGGCGTGGGCGGGGTCAAGGTCGCGCCGGAGGCCAGGGGGCGCGGCGTCGGCGGGGCGCTGATGACCGGCTTGCTGGCCGCCATCGCCCACCAGGGCTTCGCGCTGTCCACGCTGTATCCCGCGACCGCACAGATCTACCGCTCGCTCGGCTGGGAACTCGCGGGCGGCAACTATCGAGCGGAGGTGCCAGGACGATCGCTCGGATCACTGCTCCCGCCCGATCCGCAGCTTCCCGCTGAACCAGGTGGACCTCCTGGCCGCAATGCCGTTGCCGAGCCCTCGATCAGGCGCGCCAAGCCCGAGAACGCCGAACGTGTGATCGCCGTGCTCGGTGCGGCGCACGCAGCGGCGCTTGACTGTGGTCCGGCCACCCGCGACGCCGGGAGCGTGCGGCGCTGGCTCGCCGATTCGGAGATGTTCTGCTACCTGGCCGAGGATGGATTCCTTGGCTATCGCTGGCATGGCGGCACGAGCAAGGCGATCCTCATCGAGGCGCTCCAGGCCTGCTCGGCGGACACCGCCAGGGCGCTGTGGCGGATCGTCTCGTCGCACTCGTCGGTGACCGAGATGATCTACGCGATGGTCGGGCCCGCCGATCCGGTCAGCTGGCTGACCAGAGAGCCGGACGTGGACCTTCGCCGGCTGCGGCACTGGATGCTCCGGGTGGTGGACCCGGTCGCGGCTATTGCTGATCGCGGGTTCCCGCCGACCGCGGAGGCTGAGGTGACGCTTGAGCTCACCGACGCCAATCTGCCTGGCAACGCGGGTCGATACGCGCTGGCCGTGTCCGGCGGAGCAGGTTCTCTTGTCAAGGGCGCAACAGGACTCGCGGCCCGGTCACTCACCCCATCACCGGTCGCGCTCGGCCCGCGCGGCTTCGCCGCGCTGTATGGCGGCCTGCCGATGGCGACGATCCGGGCTGCCGGGCTCGCAGCGGGCGGGGATCGGGGCACCGACATTGCGCTTAATTCGGTCTTCAGCGCTCAGTCTTTCCTGCTCGACTACTTCTAGCGGGCCTTCGTTGCGGAACCGCGCCGTCGACGACACGCCGTATTGGTTGGCGGACCGGCGCGGGGCCACCCGGTAATGTCGCAGCCGAACACATGTTCGTTACGGAGCAGGTGGTGGCCGCATGCGGGTGCTCGGGGTCGATCCGGGCCTGACCCGATGCGGTCTCGGCGTCGTGGAGGGCGGTCCTGGCGTGCCGCTCCGGCTGGTCGGCACGACGGTCATCAGGACGTCGCCTGGCACAGACATCGGCAGCAGGCTGCTGGTCCTGGACGAGCAAATCACGATGTGGCTGAACCAGTATGAGCCGGACGCGGTTGCCGTCGAGCGGGTGTTCAGCCAGCACAACGTGCGGACGGTCATGGGTACGGCCCAGGCTGGCGCGGTCGCAATCGTCTGCGCAGCCAGGTCAGGGCTGCCGGTCGCGATGCATACGCCCAGTGAGGTCAAGGCGGCCGTCACTGGCAGCGGCCGCGCTGACAAGTCGCAGGTCACGCACATGGTCACCAGGTTGCTGCGGATGCTGGACCCGCCGCGTCCAGCCGACGCCGCTGATGCGCTCGCATTGGCGATCTGCCATCTCTGGCGCGGCGGGGCGCAGGCGAGAATCGCGGCGGGTGCCGCCGCCATCGATGCGGGAGGAACCCGGTGATCGCGCATCTGGATGGAGTCGTGGCGGCGGTCGCGCCGGAGGGAGCGGTAATCGACGTCGGCGGCGTGGGTCTGCTGGTGCAGTGTTCGCCAGGCACGCTGGCCGGGCTGCAGCCGGGCAAGCGTGCGAAAGTCAGCACATCGATGGTGGTCCGCGAGGACGCGCTCACTCTGTACGGGTTCGGCACCGACGACGAGCGGAACACCTTCGAGCTGCTGCAGACCGCGAGCGGTATCGGCCCGCGCCTGGCGCTGGCCATGCTCGCCACGTTCAGTCCTGACGGGCTGCGCCGGGCGGTCGCCGCTGCCGACGTGACCGCGCTGACCGCGGTACCAGGCATCGGGCGCAAGGGCGCGCAGCGGATCGTGCTTGAGCTAGCTGGCAGGCTCGGTTCGCCCGATGAAAACGTTGCCGCTGGCACCGGGTCAGGTTTGGCCGGTTCGGCAACCGCGACCTCGCCCCGCTCAGGCACGCTGACCTGGCGCGATCAGGTGCGCTCGGGGCTCGTCAACCTCGGCTGGCAGGCCAGAGATGCCGATCAGGCGATCACGATGATCGAGCCCGACCTGCTGCCGGCCACGGGTGCGGACGCCGCGAACGGGTCCGGTGGCGCGGACAACGGCTCGGTCGATGTCGCGGTCGCGTTGCGAGCTGCGCTACGCGTCCTGGGGCGGCCGTGAGCGCCAGCGAAACCGAACGCTTCGTCTCCCCGCTCGCCGACGCGGATGAGCGCCAGATCGAGGGCGCGCTACGGCCGCGGCAGCTTGCCGAGTTCGTCGGCCAGGCCCGGCTTCGCGAGCAGCTCACGCTCGTGCTGGAGGGTGCGCTGCGGCGCGGCAAGGCACCCGATCACGTGCTGCTGTCGGGTCCGCCAGGGCTCGGCAAGACGACGATCGCCATGATCATCGCCGCGGAGCTCGGCGCGCCGCTGCGGATCAGCAGCGGCCCGGCAATTGAACGTGCCGGGGACCTGGCGTCGGTACTGACCTCGCTGAACGGCGGCGAAGTGGTGTTCATCGACGAGATCCACCGGCTGGCCAGGCCCGCAGAGGAGATGCTCTACCTGGCGATGGAGGACTTTCGCGTTGACGTGATGCTGGGCAAGGGCCCCGGCGCGACGGCGGTGCCACTCGACATCGCGCCTTTCACGCTCGTCGGCGCGACCACCCGGTCTGGCTTGCTTCCCGCACCGTTGCGAGACAGGTTCGGTTTCACCGGCCATCTGGACTTTTACGACGCCGACGAGCTGGGCGTGATCATCAGGCGGTCCGCGGGCCTGCTGGGCGTCAACCTGCGCGAGGAGGGGGCTGACGAGATCGCCGGCCGGTCCAGGGGCACGCCTCGGATCGCTAACCGGTTGCTACGCAGGGTCAGGGATTTCGCCGAGGTACGCGGCGACGGGGTGGTCTCCAGGGCCGCGGCGCGGGCAGCGCTCGAGCTGTACGAGGTCGATGAGAGCGGGCTTGACCGGCTTGACCGCGCGGTGCTATCCGCGCTGGTCGAGCGCTTCAGCGGCGGGCCGGTCGGCCTGTCCACGCTGGCCGTCGCGGTGGCTGAGGAGGCCGAGACCGTAGAGGTGGTGGCCGAGCCCTTCCTGGTGCGGGCCGGGCTGATGGCCAGGACGCCGCGCGGCCGGGTCGCGACTCCGGCTGCGTGGCTGCATCTCGGGCTCGAACCACCCGCGCAGACCCAATCGGGCGGCGCAGGGGATGACGCGGGGGCCATCACGCTGTTTGACTAGGGAGAAAGAGCCTGCGGCCGTCGCCACGAGGGTCCAGGCGTAGTAGCACACAACAGCACATCTGGTTGCGGGGCGGTCACGATCACTCCTTAGAGGTCGTAGCCTGTTTGTGCGCGGCGCCCGCGCCGCTAAACTTCGGCAGTTGGTCTTTCCCAGCCGCCTGGCACCGCAGCCGGTACCGCCCGGCGCGGCACCTGTGCTGCACCCCGGCCGCTGCGCCATCAACCGGAAGGAAGCCCCGCTATGGGGACCCACACTTTTATTCTCGCCGCTGCTAAGAGCTCAGGCGGCAGCCCCGCGTTCACGTTCATCATCCTGGCTGTGCTGATCGGCTTGTTCTACTTCCTGATCATGCGCCCGCAGCGGAACAGGCAGCGCAAGGCGATGCAGACGCAGAGCCAGGTCATGCCCGGCCAGCGGATCCGCACCACGGCCGGCCTGTACGGCACGGTAGTGTCCGGCGATGACCGCGACGTCGTCGTCGAGATCGCACCAGGCGTAGAGGTCACGATGCTGCGCAGGGCCGTCATGGAGGTCATCTCGGATGACTCCATGCCGTCGCACGAGGACATCGACCCTGAGGAGCCTGGCGAGCCGGAGGCCGAGCACGAGGATGCGGCCGAGACCGAGGCGCACGAGGACACCCCGCCTACGGATCTCAAGAAGGACCGTAACGTCTAGCCGCTTCGCGGGCCGCTCACACCAAAGGACAGGCACAGGTGGCACCCCCTAGCAAGAGGCCGCCCCGGTCGCGGACCGGAGGCGGCCAGTCGAGGCAACCGGGAGTGACCTCCCGGCCATGGCGGTACCTAGCGGTGCTCGCTGGACTGCTGATCGTCATGTTCGCGGTGATCATCGGCGGCGAGATAGGACATCCGGGGAACTGGCACGACAAGTTCAAGGTCGGCCTCGGCCTTGACCTGTCGAGCGGGACGACGATCACCATCAAGGCCGTCCCGCTCAAGGAGCACGGCCAGAAGGAGACCACGCCAAGCTCCAGCGCCATGGCCCAGTCCATCGCGATCCTGAACAGCCGGGTCAACGGCCAGGGCTTCACCGGCGCGAAGGTGCAGCAGCAGGGCTCGAACCTGATCGTGGTGTCGGTTCCAGGTAAGAGCGCCGAGGAGATCTCGCCGCTTCTCAGCTCGGCGGTGCTGCGCTTCCGCCAGGTGCTCTTGCTGGCGCCCGGGCGGCCTACGCCGCTGCCCCCGCCGAACGCTGGTTCGACCCCGCCAGGCAGTGTGCCGTCGCCTACCGCATCACCGTCGCCCACTCCATCACCGTCCCCCTCAGGTGGCAGCGGGCAAGCGACTGGAGCTCGCGCCCTCGGCGGCGCCGGTCATGCGAAGGCGTCAGGCAGTGCGTCGCCATCGCCATCCGCCAGCCCTAAGTCGTCGCCGAGCAACGCCGCTTCCCCGAGTCCAAGCCCGAGCCCGTCGCTCACCAAGCGGCTGCCGACGGCCGCTGACGCGTCCGGCGACATCACCAAGGTCACGGGCAAGGGCGTGATCGCGGACTTCAACAAGCTCAACTGCGCGGATAAGAACTGGCAGAAGAAGATCTACGGCGGCAACCCCGCCGCGTGGGACGACCCCTCGAAGCAGATCGTCGGCTGTGACTCGCACGGCGAGAAGTACGTGCTGGACGTCGCGAAGGTGCTGGGCACGAACCTCACCAAGGTCACCACCCAGCTGAACACGCAGAGCCAGTACGTGGTCGCCTTCAACCTGGACAGCGGCGGCGCGAAGGCCTTCGGCCAGATGACCAGCGAGATGGTCTCGAAGTACTTCAGCAGCGGCCAGGCGACATCAGTGCTCGACCAGTTCGCGATCGTGCTGGACGGGAAGATCATCTCCGCTCCGCAGGTGACGAGCGCGATCACGACGGGATCTGGCGAGATCACGGGGCCCGGCAACGCCGGCTTCACCCGCACGGCAGCCAACAAGCTCACGAACGTGCTGAAGTACGGCGCCGTGCCGCTCGCGTTCGTCCGGCAATCGACGACGTCGGTTTCGCCGCAGCTCGGCGCCTCGCAGCTGCACGCGGGCCTGATCGCCGGGGCCATTGGCCTTGCGCTGGTGGTGATCTACTCGATCTTCTACTACCGCGGCCTGGCGATCGTGTCGGTCTTCAGCCTGGCAACGGCCGCGCTGCTGTCCTGGCTGGCCGTCATCTTGCTGTCCAAGTACCAGGGGTTCACGCTGTCACTGGCCGGCATCGCGGGCCTGATCGTCGCGATCGGCATCACCGCGGACTCGTTCATCGTCTACTTCGAGCGATTGCGCGACGAAGTCAGGGAAGGCCGGTCGCTCCGCGCCGCGGTCGAGCGCGGTTGGCAGCGAGCCAGGCGCACGATCCTGGTGTCGGACACGGTGTCGTTCCTCGCGGCGCTGCTGCTCTACATCATCGCTGTCGGCGATGTGCGCGGCTTCGCGTTCACGCTGGGCCTGACGACGCTGATCGACATCGTGGTCGTGTTCTTGTTCACCAAGCCCATGGTTACGCTGCTTGCCGGGACTAAATTCTTCAGCCACGGTCACAGGTGGTCCGGTCTTGATCCGGTCAGGCTCGGGGCCAAGAATCCGTGGCGCGGCTCGCGGCGGACCGCCCGGCCGGCCACCGGCGGCGCCGCAGCCTCCGCCCCCCGCACCTCCCCGAAGGAGGCCTGATGTCCAGGCTCGGCAATCTCGGCGGGCGGCTGTACCGTGGCGAGGTTTCCTTTGACTTCGTCGGCCGGCAGAAGGTGTGGTACCGGATATCCGGCGCGATCCTGGTGATCAGCATCGCCGCGCTGCTGATCTTCCGGCTGCAGTACAGCGTTGACTTCAAGGGCGGCTCGGTCTTCTCCTTCAAGGCCCCTGCGGCCACGACCACCCAGGTTTCCAACACGGTCACTAACGCCGGTGGTGGCAGCACGCTCACGGTCCAGCAGGTCGGCGGGAACAGCTGGAAGGTACAGACCGAGGTACTGCCGCAGCATAAGCAGTTCGAGGTCCAGAACGCGATCGCGCACAGATTCGACATCAAGGCCGGCCAGGTCAGCCTCCAGTCAGTGGGGCCGAGCTGGGGTAGCCAGATCTCGTTGAAGGCGCTCGAGGCGCTGCTTGCCTTCCTCGTCGTGATCGTGCTCTACCTGTCACTCGCCTTCGAATGGCGGATGGCGACGGCGGCGCTGATCGCGCTCTTGCACGACATCGTGATCACCGTCGGTGTGTATGCCCTGCTGAGATTCCAGGTCAGCCCCGCGACAGTGATCGGCCTGCTGACCATCCTCGGTTACTCGCTCTACGACACAGTCGTGGTGTTCGACAAGGTCAGGGAGAATACGGCTGGCCTGCTGGCGACCAGGCGCACCACCTACAGCGAAGCCGCCAACCTGGCCCTGAACCAGACCCTGGTCCGGTCCATCAACACGTCGCTGATCGCATTGCTGCCGGTCGCGGCGATCCTGGCCGTCAGCATCACGTTGCTGGGCAATGGCGAGCTGAAGGATCTGTCGCTGGTGCTGTTCGTCGGCATGCTGTCCGGCACCTACTCCTCCATCTGCATCGCCACCCCGGTGCTCGCCGACTTGAAGGAGCGTGAGCCGGACTTCCGGCAACTGCGCAAGCAGATCGCCCAGCGGGCCTCGAGCGTCAAGCGGCAGGCGAAGGTCGCCGTTGGCAATGCACCAAGCGCAGCGCCAGTCCGCGACGAGGAACCAGAAGCCACTGCTTCCGCAGAAGTGCCCAGCGACGAGGCCGAGCCGGACGTCACGCCCGTCAGCGCTGCCCGGCCGTCCGGCAGCTCCGGCGCACCACGGCCGGTGTCGGGACCGAGGCAGCAGCCGCGGCGGTCCAGCGCTGCCCAGCGACGCCCGTCTGGCAAGAAGAAGCGCAGGTAGCGGTCCTTGTCCGCGTCTTCGGGCGAGGTCGCTGCGACCTTGCGCAAGCTGATCAGGGACGTGCCCGACTATCCGCAGCCCGGCGTGGTGTTCAAGGACATCACTCCGCTGCTCGCCGACGCGGCAGGCTTCGCGGCAACGATCGAGGCCCTCGCCGCGGATCACGACGCGATCGACAAGGTCGCCGGGATCGAGGCGCGCGGGTTCATTCTCGCAGCGCCGGTTGCCTGCCGGCTGGGCGTCGGATTCGTACCCGTGCGCAAGAAGGGAAAGCTGCCCGGCCCGACCTACTCCGAGACCTATGAGCTGGAGTACGGGACGGCGACGGTCGAGGTGCACGTCGATGCCTTCCGGCCGGGGGAGCGGGTCCTCATGATCGACGATGTCCTGGCGACCGGCGGTACTGCGGCCGCGACCGCACAGCTCATCAGGCGCAGCGGGGCCGAGGTGGTATCGCTGGACGTCCTGATCGAGCTCGGTTTCCTCGGTGGCCGGGCCAGGCTGACGGACCTAGACATCCGGCCCCTGCTCCAGATTTAGGACGTCGTGGTCATAACCACTGCATTCTGGCCGAATGGCCCGGCGGGCCTGACGCGACCCCTCACCCTGCGCGGATACACTAGTTGCTTCAACTGACGCGAGGAGCGGCAGTGGCCGGTGACGTAGCAACGGCCAAGACGGCCGACAGCGGAGTCACCCAGGAGGCCGCGGGGCAAAGCACCGCAGATCATGAGCTGCCAGCGGCTGGCGATGGGGTGACCCCGCCCGTTGGCGCGCCCGCTGCCGGGCCGGACGGTTCCAACGGCCAGGCCGGAGCCAAGGCACCGACCCGCGAACGCGGTAAGACCCGCTCTGCCGGTTCAGATTCGCCAACCCGGTCGATGCCCCGCGACCTTTCGACGGCGGACGGATTCGCGGCGGGGGCAGGTGCACCGAGTCACAGCGGCGTCAGGCGCAGGCTCGGCAGGCTCGCCGCGGCCCGGGGTGGCGGCGTCAACCCTGTGCTCGAGCCGCTGATCAGGACCGTACGTAACACTCATCCGAAGGCCGATACCAAGCTGATCGAGCGTGCGTACGACGCGGCCGCGCGCTACCACGCGAACCAGCTGCGTAAGAGCGGCGATCCGTACATCACTCACCCGCTCGCCGTGGCCACGATCCTCGCCGAGCTCGGGATGAACCACGAGGCGCTGTGCGCGGCGCTGCTGCACGACACAATCGAGGACACCTCAGCCACTCTCGATGAGCTGCGCAACGATTTCGGTGACGAGATCGCGGCCCTCGTCGACGGCGTGACCAAGCTGGACAAGGTCAAGTACGGCGAGGCCGCGCAGGCTGAGACGGTGCGCAAGATGGTCGTCGCCATGTCGCGCGACATCCGCGTGCTGGTGATCAAGCTGGCCGACCGGCTGCACAACATGCGGACCCTGCGCTACCTGCCGAGGCCGAAGCAGGAGCAGAAGGCACGCGAGACGCTCGAGATCTATGCCCCGCTCGCGCACCGCCTCGGGATGAACACGGTCAAGTGGGAGCTGGAAGATCTCGCATTCGGGACCTTGTTCCCCAAGCGCTTCGACGAAATCGCCCGCCTGGTCTCCGAGCGCGCGCCGCGCCGCGAGGCTTTCATCCAGGAGGTGATCGAGGAGGTCTACGCCGACCTGCGCGAGTCGAAGATCAAGGCAAAGGTCACCGGCCGGCCGAAGCACATGTACTCCGTGTACCAGAAGATGGTCGCCAGGAACGTCGGCTTCGACGAGATCTACGACCTGGTCGGCATCCGCGTCCTTGTCGAGACGGTCCGGGACTGCTATGCGGTGCTCGGCGCCGTTCACGCCCGGTGGAACCCGGTGCCCGGGCGGTTCAAGGACTACATCGCGATGCCGAAGTTCAACATGTACCAGTCCTTGCACACGACGGTGATCGGCCCTGGCGGCAAGCCGGTCGAGCTGCAGATCAGGACCTGGGGCATGCACAGGCGCTCGGAGTACGGCGTCGCGGCCCACTGGAAGTACAAGGAAGAGGTGGCGACCGGCCGCAGCCCGTCCGACCTTGCCTGGCTCAGGCAGCTTGTTGACTGGCAGCGAGAGACGGCCGACCCCGCTGAGTTCCTTGAGTCGCTCCAGTTCGAGGTCGGCAGCGCCGAGGTGTACGTGTTCACTCCGCGCGGCGAGGTGATCGCGCTACCGCAAGACTCGACGCCGGTGGACTTCGCTTACGCGATCCATACCGAGGTCGGGCACCGGACGGTAGGCGCCAAGGTCAACGGACGGCTCGTCCCGCTTGAGTCGCCGCTGTCCAACGGCGAGACCGTCGAGATCCTTACCTCGAAGGCGCCGGACGCCGGGCCGAGCCAGGACTGGCTGGGCTTCGTCAAGAGCGCGCGAGCCAGGAACAAGATCAAGCACTGGTTCTCCAAGGAGCGGCGCGAGGCGTCGGCCGATACCGGCAAGGCGATGATCGCCAGGACGATGCGGAAGCAGGGCCTGCCGCTGCAGCGGCTCGCCACGGCCGACGCGCTGCAGGCCATCGCACTGGAACTGCGTTATCCGGACCTGGCAGGCCTGTACGCGGCGATCGGCGACGGCCACGTCAGCGCCCAATCCGTGGTCGCCAAGCTGGTCAGGTCGGCCGGCGGGCTCGCCGGAGCGCAGGAGGACCTGGCCGAGGCAACGGTGCTGACCAGGCCGACCAGCCCGCGCCCGGTCACCGGCGACTCTGGCGTCGCGGTAGAGGGCGCCGCCGATGTGTGGGCCCGGTTGTCCAAGTGCTGCACCCCGGTGCCGGGCGACAAGATCATCGGCTTCGTGACCAGGGGCAACGGCGTTTCGGTGCACCGCACGGACTGCATCAACGTGGCGCACCTGATCGAGTCCGAGCCGGAGCGGACCGTCCAGGTGCACTGGGCACCGCGGGAGAGCTCGCGGTTCCTGGCCGCGATCCAGGTCGAAGCGCTCGACCGGACCGGGCTGCTCTCCGACATCACCAGGTCGATCTCCGAGCAGCACGTGAACATCCTGTCCGCCTCGGTCACCACCAGGCGGGATCAGGTTGCGCTCAGCAAGTTCACGTTCGAGATGGCCGATCCCGAGCACCTGCGGCACGTCCTGCGCGCGGTCCGCACGATTGACGGCGTCTACGACGCCCACCGCGTCACCAGCTGACCCAGCCCCTGGCCGCAGGCGTTCCGCCAGAGCAGGCAAACGGGTTAGCTGGTTAGGTCGGCCAGGGTTCTCTCGGCCTCGGCCAGCCAGGACCGCCTGGTCTGCAAGGCCGATGAGGCTCGCTCGCGGGCAGCCTCGTCGCCGCTCTTGTCCGCCTGCTCCAGCTGGTTCTCCAGCTTATGGATTGTGGTTCGGATCTGCTCGACCGTGTCCCGCGCCCGCGAGAGAGCCTCCGGGTTGGTCCTGCGCCACTGGACGTCCTCGGCCTTGCGAACCGCGTCGTCGATCTTCTTCAGGCCGCCTTCGAGCCGCTCCTGGGCCTCCCTGGCGACGGCTCCGATCTTGTCCCAGCGCTGGTGGATCGACCGCAGCGTGGATTTGGCCGACCTGGGATCGGTGATCGGGAGCAGCTTTTCGGCCTCGGCCAGCAGTTCTTCCTTTGCTGTGGCCCGCTCGCGCAGCTGGTTGTCCTTGGCGGACATGGCAGCCGAGCGTGCCTCGAAGAACGTGGTCTGCGCCGCCCTGAACCGTTTCCAGAGCTCGTCCTCTGATGCGCGGTCGGCCCGGCCAGCCTCCTTCCAGGAGGCCATTAGCTCGCGGTAGGCGGCAGCCGTGGCAGCCCAGTCCGTCGAGCCGGACATCTCCTCGGCCCGCGCGACGATCTGCTGCTTGCGTTCCCTTACACCCTCGCGCTCCTCCTCGAGGGCAGCGAAGTAGCTCTTGCGCCGCTTGGCGAACGCGCTGCGAGCGGCCGACATCCGCTTCCAGAGCGTTGCCTCGGCTTGCCGGTCGCCGTGCGGGGCTGCCTTCCACTCCTCAAGAAGTTCCTTGAGCCGCTCCCCGCTCGACTTCCAGTGCGTGGCCTCCGCGGCGAGCTTCTCAGCCTCGACGACGATCCGCTCCTTGGTCGCGATCGCTTCCACCCTGGCGCGGTCGCGCGCCGCCTTGTGCTCCTGCTGCCGGACCTCGGCCTGTTCGGACAGCGCGTCAAGCCGGCGCTTGAGCCCGTCGAGGTCGCCGACGGCTTTCGCTTCGTCGATGGTGGCGTGCAGCCTGGAGATGGTGGCCTTCGCCTGGCCTGGCGCCAGGTCGGTCGCGTTGATCCTGCGCTCGAGCAGGCTCACCTCGGTAGCCAGCGACTCGTAACGGCGAGTGAAGAAGGCGAGCGCCTCGTCCGGGCTTCCTGCCTGCCAGATCCCGACTACGCGCTCTCCATCAGATGTGCGCACGTAGACGGTTCCGTCGTCGGCTACCCGTCCCCACGGCTGGCTCTCGGTGCTCACCGGTTACCTCCAGCTAGTACCTGGACCAGACATGCCTGGCCTGGCATGCCCGATCAGGTTTTCTTGATCCTCACGCTCTCGATCACGACCTTCTCCTTCGGATGGCCGTCCGAACTTCCGTTGGCGGTGCCAGCCTTGGCCACCGCCTGTATGACGTTCAAGCCAGCCGTGATCGTCCCGAACGGCGTGTAGCTCGGCGGCAAGCTTGTGTCCTTGTACACGAGAAAGAACTGGCTTCCGTTCGTATTCGGCCCAGCGTTTGCCATAGCGACGGTCGCGGCCGGGTACTTCGCGCCCGCCAAGTTCTCATCATTGAACTTGTAACCGGGCCCGCCGGAACCTGTTCCCGTCGGGTCGCCGCATTGCAGCACGAATATCCCGCTGGTCGTCAGCCGGTGGCACTGCGTGTTACTGAAGTAGTCCTTGCTGGCCAGGTATATGAAGGAGTTGACCGTGCAGGGTGCCTTGGCGTTCAGCAAGTTGATCACGATGTCGCCGCGGTTGGTCTTGATCGTGGCCTGGTAGGTCGCCTTGAAGTCGGGCTTAGCCGGCGGTAGCCCGACCTTGCGCGAAGCAGGAGGGCTCGAGGTGTAGGTACAGCTCGTGACAGGACCGGTCGGCGTCGGGCTCGGCGTGAGCGAAGGACTCGCGCTGAGGCTCGGGCTCGGCGTTTGCTTGGTACTCGCGCTGGCGTTGCTGTTCAGGTGCACGATAGTGAAGGAGACGATGCCCGCGAGCACGAGCAGAACGACCGCGCCCGAGACCCACTGGGCCACCTTGCGAGCGCGACGCTGGCGTTCAGCCTCGCGGACCTGGCGGCGCTCGTAGCGCTCCCTGGCCAGCCTGCGCTGACGATCCTGCTTACCAGCCACCCGCCCAACCTTTCCGTTATCGACCGTAGTGGCCCATTGAAAAACTTCGCGCATGCTATCCGGACCAGGCAAGTTCTTATGCGTTGTGTTATAGCTTCGACGCCCAACCGCGCCGTCTTGTAACTGGCGGTAGCGACGGACCTTGCAGGCCGGAAATGCCGGCATTGTCGCTGGGCCCGCGATGCCCGAGCGGCCGTCGGTAGCCTGTGTGCATCGTGACCAGCGCCGACGAGGAGAGCTCATGCTGATCGCCGGATTCCCGGCCGGATCCTTCGCCGCCAACTGCTACCTCGTGGCACCGGAGCCTGGTGCTGAGTGCGTGATCATCGATCCTGGTCAGGACGCAGAATCCGGCATCGAGGAGCTAATCGCCAAGTACCGGCTGCGGCCGGTCGCCGTGCTTGCTACCCACGGGCACATCGATCACATCTGGTCGGTGGCTCCGGTCTGCGGCGCAAGAGACATCCCGGCTTACATCGACCCAGATGACCGCGCGTTGCTGAGCGACCCCGCGCGCGGGCTTTCGCTGCTCGGTGGTCAGCAGCTGTTCGGCGGGATCACCTTCACCGAGCCCGATGACGTGCGTGAACTTACCGACGGTATGACGCTGGATCTAGCCGGGGTCAGCCTCGTGGTCGATCACGCGCCAGGGCATACGCCGGGTTCTGTCACGTTCCGCCTGCCAGAGACGATGTTCACCGGCGACCTGCTGTTCGCCGGCTCCATCGGGCGGACAGACCTGCCGGGCGGCGACTATCAGATGATCCTCGATAGCCTGGCTCGCGTCTGCCTTCCGCTGCCAGACGACACCGTCGTGCTCGCGGGCCATGGCCCGCAGACCACAATCGGCGCGGAGCGGGCAACGAATCCGTTCCTGGCCGGGCTGACGCCCCCAGCGGGTCCCGGGCGAACGCCCGCATCGGGTCCCTCGCGGGGCTTGTAGCAGGTCAGTCACCCACAGAAGGGCTGGACCGAGATGATCCGCACGCATGAGGCGGGCGCGCTGCGCTCCTCACAGGAGGGACAGCAGGTCACGCTGGCGGGCTGGGTCGCACGGCGCAGGGACCACGGCGGGGTGGTCTTCATTGACCTGCGCGACGGCAGCGGCGTCGTTCAGGTTGTGATGCGCGAGGAGGACGTCGCGCATGACCTGCGGGCTGAATTCTGCGTGCGGGTCACGGGAGCGGTCAGGCGCCGGCCTGCCGGCAATGAGAACCCTGAGCTGCCTACCGGTGAGATCGAGGTGGCGGCCGATGAGATCGAGATCCTGTCCGAGGCCGACCCGCTGCCATTCCCGATCGAGGGCCATGCAGGAGCGGGCCAGGGCGGCGCCGACCTGAACGAAGAAGTGCGGCTCAGGTACCGGTATCTGGACCTGCGGCGCACCGATATGGCGGCGGCCATGAAGGCCAGGTCCAAGGCCGCGTACCTGGTCAGCGACGTCATGCGAGATCACGGCTTCGTGAACGTGGAAACGCCGTTCCTGACCAGGTCCACGCCGGAAGGCGCCAGGGACTTCCTGGTTCCCGTGCGGTTGCAGCCAGGAAACTGGTACGCGCTGCCCCAGTCGCCGCAGTTGTTCAAGCAGCTGCTGATGGTCTCGGGGATGGAACGGTACTACCAGCTGGTGCGCTGCTTCAGGGACGAGGACTTCAGAGCCGACCGGCAGCCCGAGTTCACCCAGATCGATATCGAGATGTCGTTCGTCACCAGGGCCGACGTGGTCGACGTGGCCGAGAACCTGGTCCAGGCGCTGTGGCGGGAGATCGCCGGATATGAGCTGCCGCGGCCGATCGCCCAGATGACCTACGCGGACGCGATGGGCAGATTCGGGTCGGACAAACCCGACCTGCGGTTCGGCTGCGAGCTGGTCGACCTCTCCCGGTACTTCGGCGGCACCGGGTTCCGGGTCTTCCAGGCGCAGCATGTCGGTGCTGTGGTCATGCCCGGCGGCGCCGGCCAGAGCCGCAAGGAGCTCGACGGCTGGCAGGACTGGGCGAAGTCGCGCGGCGCGCGGGGCCTGGCGTATGTGCTGATCGGGCCGGACGGCACCGTCTCCGACGCCGGTCCGGTGGCCAGGCATCTGTCTGATGAGGAACGGGAAGGGCTGCCAGGCGCGACTGGCGCGGGGCCTGGCGACTGCGTGTTCTTCGCGGCCGGAACACCTGCTGCGGCCCGCGCCCTGCTCGGTGCTGCTCGTCTAGAGATCGGCGAGCGGTGCGGGCTGATCGACCCGAACGCATGGGCGTTCACCTGGGTCGTGGACGCGCCGATGTTCGAGGACGACGGGGACGGTGGCTGGACGGCCGTGCATCATCCGTTCACGGCGCCCCTGCCGGAGTGGACGGACAAGTTCACCGCAGAACCCGCCGGTGCGCTGGCCGATGCCTACGACCTGGTCTGCAACGGCACCGAGATTGGCGGCGGCTCGATCAGGATCCATCGCCCCGCTATGCAGCAGCAGGTGTTCGACGTGATCGGGCTCTCCAGAGACGAGGCCAGATCCCAGTTCGGCTTCCTGCTCGATGCCTTGCGATACGGTCCGCCGCCGCACGGCGGCATCGCCTTCGGCTGGGACCGCCTGCTGATGCTGCTGACGGGCCGCGACACGATCAGAGATGTCATCGCGTTCCCGAAGGCGGCGTCGGGCAGCGATCCGCTGACTGGCGCGCCGACTCCGATCACAGCCGCGCAGCGCAAGGAGGCAGGCGTCGACGTTCTCGCCCCGCCTAAGGGGCCAGAACAGGACAGCTGACCCGCTCTGACCGGCAGTATCGCGGAGTATGGTCAAGCCGTGGCAGGTAAAGACGCTCGTTCGCGGGGTGCCCAGCAGGGCGCCAGCCTGTTCGATGCTGCCGGCGAAGAGGCCGCCAGGGCCGTCGCTCCGCTGGCGGTACGGATGCGGCCAAGGAACCTTGACGAGGTACGCGGCCAGCCGCACCTGACCGGCCAGGGGTCGCCGCTCCGCAAGCTTGTTGAGCACGCCGCGCCGATGTCGGTCCTCTTGTGGGGACCGCCCGGAACAGGCAAGACCACGCTGGCCTACGTCCTAAGCCAGGTGACGAGCAGGCGGTTCGTCGAGCTGTCAGCCGTCTCGGCTGGCGTCAGCCAGGTACGTGCCGCGATCGAGGGAGCCAGGGGCGAACTCGGCCTGACCGGCACCCAGACGCTGCTGTTCATCGACGAAGTGCACCGCTTCAACAAGGCACAGCAGGACGCGCTGCTGCCAGCGGTGGAGAACCGCTGGGTCTCGTTCGTCGGCGCGACCACGGAGAACCCATCGTTCTCGGTGGTGGGTCCGCTGATGTCCAGGTCGCTGCTGCTGACGCTGCGGCCGATTGACGATCAGGACATGCGCGAGCTGATCGACCAGGCCGTGTCTGACGAGCGCGGGCTCGGCGGCTCGGTCAGCATCGCCGATGACGCCGCGGAAGAGCTGATCAGGCTGGCCGGCGGCGACGCGCGGCGGGCGCTGACGTACCTGGAGTCGGCGGCGCTCGGGATCGACAACGGCGGCGTCATCGACACGCAGGTGCTGGCAACAGCGGTTGACAGGGTCGCCGTCCGGTACGACAGGGCCGGTGACCAGCACTACGACGTGATCAGCGCATTCATCAAGAGCATCAGGGGCAGCGACGTGGACGCGGCGCTGCATTACCTGGCGCTGATGATCGAGGCGGGCGAGGACCCGAGGTACATCGCTAGGCGGCTGATCGTGCACGCGAGCGAGGACGTGGGGATGGCGGACCCCTCTGCGCTCCCGGTCGCGGTCGCCGCGGCGCAGGCTGTCGAGTTCGTAGGACTGCCCGAGGTCCGCATTAACCTGGCGCAGGCGGTGATCCACCTTGCCCTGGCGCCGAAGTCCAACGCAGTCATCCGAGCCATCGGGGCGGCATCGGACGACATCAGGTCCGGCCATTCCGGGCCCGTGCCTAAGCACCTGCGCGATACGAGCTACCGGGGGGCAGCCAGGCTCGGGCACGGCAAGGGCTACCTGTATCCGCATGACTTCGCCGAGGGCATCGTGCGACAGGAATACCTGCCAGAACCGGCGGCAGGTCACCACTACTACGAGCCGACCCGGCATGGTACCGAGGCCAGGTACGCCGACCGGCTGGAGCGGATCAGGTCGGTGCTGGACGGCCGTGGGCCGGACCCCGAAGATCATGGTCCGGACGGCGGCGAAGGCTGAAACTCCCGAGCGCGGCAAGCCGCCGGTACCACGGGCGATAGGGTCGGGGCACGTAAGCCCGCGATCGCAGAGCGAGCCGGAAGGGGGCGGGCCTCATGGATGCCGGGCAACTGGCAGCGCTGATCGCAGCCGCGTTCTTCGCGATCGCCATGTGTGCGGCCGTCTACGTGCTGGTCAGGTTCGGCAAGCTGATCTCCGCGGCGACCGCGCTCGTGACCAGCTATCAGGCAGGAGCCGACGATCTGCTTGCCCGGTCGCACGCGGCCGTCGAGCGAGCCGACCAGCAGCTGGCCCGCACCGGTGCGATGGCGGAAGGCGTCGATGCGGTTGCCGCGAGCATGTCCGAGCTGTCTGTGCAGCTCTCCGCCGTCGCGGGTACGGCGAAGCTGATCGCATCAGGTCTGGGCGCGCCGGTGCTCCGCATTGCCGCGGCCGGCTACGGCGTCAGGCACGCGATAGCCAGACGCCGCTCTGCTCAGCCCGCGGGCCTTCGCTCGGCTAGCGGCGACGGGATGACGGCTCTGCCCGGGAACGGTCGAGGCTCAGCGCGCAACGTTCCGGCGGTGCCGAGACAGTCCCGCAGGGAGACATGGCGCGAGCGGACCGAGCGCGTGCGGGCCGCGCGGGACGAGGCAGAGCGATGATCCGCCGCGGGTTCTGGTTCGTGCTCGGCGCAGTCCTTGGTGTTTCCGGCTACCGGAAGCTGACCAGGACGGCTAAGGCGTTGCTGCCGCACGGCGAGCTGGTCAGCCAGCTTCATGCGCGCACGCCGGTCGCCCGGCCAGGCCGCCGGGCTGGATCCGGAACGATCGCCTTCGTACGCGACGTCCGCACCGGAATGGCGGACTACCTCGACCGGCATCGCGAGATATGAATCGGCACCACGCGCAACACGCAATACCCTCGTAGGTCAGAAACCGCTCATTGCGGCGGGCAAAGTGCCGGGGCAGCCCTGCTGCACCCTGGACCTGCAGCACCGACAACCCTAAGGATGGCCGTTGATGGAGTCGGCAGAGATCGCACGCCGTTTCCTTGATTATTTCAGCCAGCGCGGGCACACGGTCGTCCCATCGGCCAGCCTGGTCGCGGAGGACCCCACGCTGCTGCTCGTCAACGCGGGAATGGTGCCATTCAAGCCGTACTTCCTCGGCCAGCTCGTGCCGCCGTTCCCCCGGGCGGCCAGCGCCCAGAAGTGCGTCCGCACGCCGGACATCGAAGAGGTCGGCAAGACGACCAGGCACGCCACCTTCTTTCAAATGCTCGGCAACTTCTCCTTCGGCGATTACTTCAAGGACCAGGCCATCCCGCTCGCATGGGAGCTACTGACGAGGTCGGAGTCAGATGGCGGCTTCGGGTTCCCCGAAAGCAGGCTGTGGGCAACCGTCTACACCGGCGACGATGAGGCCTACTCGATCTGGCGCAACGCCGTCGGGCTACCTGCGGACCGTATTCAGCGTCGCGGCCTGGCCGACAACTACTGGAACATGGGCGTCCCCGGGCCCGGCGGGCCATGCTCGGAGATCTACTACGACCGCGGCCCTGAATACGGCAGGGACGGCGGGCCTGAGGCAGACGAGGACCGCTACCTCGAGGTCTGGAATCTCGTCTTCATGCAGTACCAGCTCAGCGCGGTCCGCAGCAAGATCGACTTCGACACGCAGGGTGAGCTGCCTTCGCGCAACATCGACACAGGCATGGGCCTGGAGCGCATGGCAGCGCTGCTGCAGGGCGTCGACAACATCTACGAAGTCGACACCATGTGGAAGGTGCTTGAGCGTGCTGCGGAGCTAACCGACCAGAAGTACGGCCGGGATCCGGCGGACGACGTTGCCCTGCGGGTCGTGGCGGACCACACCAGGGCGGCGGTGATGCTCGTTGCCGACGGCGTGATCCCCTCCAACGAGGGCCGTGGCTATGTGCTTCGCCGGATAGTCCGGCGCAGCGTGCGCGACTTGCGGCTGCTCGCGGGATCCCAGCGCGGCGGCGACGGCGGCCGGGGCGGGTCGGGCGACCGCTACCTCCATGACCTTTCGTCGGTGGCGATCAGCGCGCTCGGCGACCAGTACCCCGATCTGATCAGCGATGCACCGCACATCCACACGGTGCTGGACGCAGAGGAGGCGGCGTTCCTCGGCACCCTGCGGACCGGCACCGCGATCTTTGACGCGGCCGTCGAGGAAGTCGGCCGCAAGGGCGAGCGCTCGCTCAGCGGCGCTCAGGCGTTCCAGCTGCACGACACCTACGGCTTCCCGATCGACCTCACCCTGGAGATGGCAGCGGAACAGGGTCTGAGCGTCGATGAGGATGGCTTCCGACGGCTGATGGGCGAGCAGCGCCAGCGGGCGAAGGACGATGCGGCAGCCAAGAAGACAGGCAATGCCGATATTTCCGTGTTCGCCCAATTCCTCGAGCAAACCGGCAAGGTGGCCTTCACCGGCTATGACGAGATCGCATCGGACGGGACCGTGCTTGGCCTCCTGGTCGGCGGGGCATCGGTTCCGGCGGCGGGAGCCGGCGCTGAGGTGGACATCGTCCTGGACCGGACGCCGTGCTACGCCGAGGGCGGCGGCCAGCTCGCCGACATGGGCACCATGCGCGTCGTGGGGAGCGGTGCGAGCGACGGAGCCATGATCGACGTGCTCGACGTCCAGGCGCCGGTTCCTGGTCTAATCGTGCACCGGTGCCGGATCGCATCGGGGGAGATCGCCGTCGGTGACATGGTGCACACCGAGATCGATATCGAGCGGCGGCGGGCGATCTCGCGCTCGCACACCGCGACGCATCTGGTGCACCGGGCGTTTCGAGGAGCACTTGGCGAGTCCGCCGCCCAGGCTGGCTCGGAGAACTCACCTGGGCGCTTCCGGTTCGACTTCACCGCGATCGGGGCCGTGCCGCCCGCGGTCCTTGCTGACGCTGAAGACGAAGTCAACGAGGTACTGATCAACGACCTTGACGTCAGGGCCTTCCACACGACGATTAGCGAGGCGCGGGCGATGGGCGCGCTGGCCTTGTTCGGCGAGAAGTACGGCGAGGAGGTCCGCGTAGTCGAGGTCGGCGACTACTCGCGCGAGCTGTGCGGCGGCACGCATGTCATCAGGTCAGGTCAGCTCGGACTGGTGAAGATCCTGGGCGAATCCTCGATCGGGTCTGGGGTGCGCCGGGTGGAGGCGCTTGTCGGCATCGATGCGTTCCGCTTCCTCGCCCGGGAGAGCTTGCTTGTCAGCCAGCTCTCCGAGCAGCTCAAGGCGCCGCGCGCGGACCTGCCTGACCGGATTGCCGGCATCGTCACCAAGCTCCGCGATGCCGAGCGGGACATCACCAGGATGCAGTCGGCGCAGCTCGCCAACGTGGCATCTGACCTGGCGTCGCGCGCTGAAGACGTGAATGGCGTGCTGTACGTGGCGCATCAGGTGCCGGACGGAACGCC
>DATELR010000384.1:0-7246 GCA_035276345.1 Streptosporangiaceae bacterium
ACCGAACCGCGCGACGCCGGATCGACGCGGCGCATCGCGACGGTGGTCATTTCCGTTCCAGACGCGGTCAGGGCGCGGCCGAGTACGTCCAGGCTCGGTGCGCCGCCGGTTCCCATGATCAGCCTGGATCCGAACTTCTGGCCGGCGAGCATCAGCGGATCGTCGGTTTGCCATTCAGCCATTCGACATCAGCCTCCCTGCACCGCGGTCAGCACCTCGACCTCATCCCCGGCCGCCAGACGAACCGTTGGCCAGGACACGCGACGCACGAGGTCGCCGTTCACGGCTGCGGCTACCCCGGTCGCGGCATCAGACACCAGCGATACCGCTCGCTCGAGTGATATGTCATCGGCGACCCGATGCGCCGCTCCGTTGATCACTATCTCCATTGCAGTTCCTGCCGTTCGAACCGCTGCGCACTGAACGGGGCAGCGGATTGGTCGATCGTCCCGGTCGCCAGCAGCCCGGCGATCAGCTCAGCGGTTATCGGCGTCAGGAGTACGCCCGCACGGAAGTGGCCGGTGGCGAGCACGAGACCGGGCAGCTGCGACGGGCCGATCACTGGCGCGTTGTCCGGCGTGCCGGGCCGCAGCCCGGCGACTGCCTCGGCCAGCTCGAGCTCGGTGATGCCGGGAACGATCGCACGTGAATCGCGCAGCAGCTGCCAGACGCCGCCCGCAGTGACGGTCCTGTCGGGACCTATCTCCTCCTGGGTGGCACCGACCACAATCTCGCCGTCTTCCCGCGGCACGAGGTAGACCGACGATCCCTGCACGATTCCCCGGATAGTCCTGTTAAGCAGTGAAGAAGTGCCGCTGGCGCGCAAAGTCGCCTCGGATGGGCGCAGCCTGAGGATTTGACCCTTGACCGGACGCAACGGCGGGGAGGCGCCTGGCGGCAGGCCGCTGAGCCCGGCGGACGCCCATCCGGCGCTGAGCACCACGCTGCCCGCGCTGACTGCCGAGCCGTCGGCAAGCTCGGCTCCGGTTGCCCGCCCGGACGCTATCCGCAGCCGTACCGCTTGCTTGGTGACGTGCACGACGCCCGCGGCTTTGCAGGCAGCCAGCAGGGCTGTTGTCAGCAGTCGCGGATCTACCGACGCGTCGTCGGTAACCAGCAGGCCGCCCGCGATCGCCGGCCCGAGCATCGGTTCTTCCTTGCGGCACTCTCTGCTGCTGAGGCGGCTGCTCGCAGCGCCGAACGATTCGCGCAGCAGGGCGTGCTCGGCAAGCATGGCCATGTCGTCGGCGTCGTAGCCGACCTGTAGCGTCCCGGTCTGCCGGAAACCCGTGGTCATGCCGGTCAGCTCAGCCAGCTCAGCCGCGAATCCGGGGTAACGCTGCAAGGAGGCGCTACCGAGCTCAAACAGCTCGCGCTCCGCATAGGCGGCCTCGGCGACCGGCGTCAGCATGCCTGCGGCGGCGTGCGACGCCCCGCGACCCGGCTCGGGGTCGGCCAGCAAGACCCTTAGCCCGCGCTGTGCGGCGCGCCAGGAGATGGCCAGGCCGATGACGCCACCGCCGATGATCAGGACATCTGCCGTTCGGTGACCATTAACCGCAGCAGGGGTCTGCGTCCGGTTGACCTGTGTCATTGCGCTCCCTTCGCCGGCATGACCCGGATCAGGTTCTGCGGTCGGCGGCTTCTAGCCACCCTCTCAGTCCGGTCCGACCGGACTCCCGCGCGTCAGTGCCCAGCTTAGTGCCCGGATACGATGCTCCGGATGTGATCGGCCATCGGCCTGCCCGATCAAGGGCAGCATGGCCAGTGCTGGAGGACCAGATGGCGTCGAGCGATCCGGCGCGGATCGTGGTGGCGGGCGCCGGCCTGGCCGGGCTGCGCACCGTCGAGGAACTGCGCGCGCTGGGTTATCAGGGCGCGATTACGCTGATCGGCGCCGAGAGCAGGCCGCCATATGACCGCCCGCCGCTGTCGAAACAGCTGATGAAGGGCGAGGTTGACGACACCTCGCTGCGGACGGAGCTCGAGTCGCTCGGCGCGGACGTCAAGCTCGGCGTGCGAGCCGAGCAGCTCGGCGACGGCGCGCTCCTGACCGATGCGGGGGAGTATCCGTTCGACCGGCTGGCGATCGCCACCGGCGCCAGGCCGGTTGCGCTGCAGGGCCCCGGCAGGCAGCGGTTCCTGCGCACCATGGACGACGCGCTTGAGCTCCGGGCGACTCTGGTGCCCGGCGCGCGGCTCGCGATTATCGGCGCCGGCTGGATCGGCGCAGAGCTCGCTACCGCGGCCGCCGGGCGGGGCAGCCGCGTCACCGTGGTCGAAGCTGCGGGTGCACCGCTCGCCAACGCGATCGGCGCTGAGGTGGGCGCCGCGACCGAGCGCTGGTATAGCGAAGCCGGGGTGGAGCTCCTGCTTGGGGAGGCTGTCGAGGCCGTACTCGATGATGGCCTCGCGCTGGCCGGGGGCGGTTTCCTGGCCGCCGACGAGATCGTCACAGCAGTAGGGGTCAGGCCGGAGGTCGGCTGGCTGGAGTCCGCTGCGATCAAGCTGGAGAACGGCGTCGCAGTGGACGAGCAGCTGCGTTCTTCGGTGCCAGGCGTCTACGCGGTCGGCGATTGCGCAGCATTCTGGTCGGGCCGGTTCGGCAGGCGGATGCGCCCCGAGCACTGGGACACCGCCTTGCGGGCTCCGGCGGTGCTAGCTGCCAACCTGACCGGCGGATCGGAGCGCTATGACCCGGTGCCGTATTTCTGGTCGGAGCAGTTTGGCCGGATGCTGCAGTACGTCGGTGATCATCGCAGTGCTGACCAGCTCATCTGGCGCGGTCACAGCGATCAGCCACGGTGGGCGGCCTGCTGGCTGGCATCCGAACGGCTGGTCGCCGTGCTCACCGTCGGGCTGCCGAGGGACCTGCAGCAGGGCAGGCGGCTGATCGATTCCGCCGTAGCGGTCGATGCGAGCCGGATCGGTGATCCAGGGGTGCCGCTGCGGGATTGCGCCCGGTGATGATGCCGCTCCGCAGCCCGGTCTGCAAGCCCGCGGGCCGAGTTCGAATTTCGATGAACCGCTAGTACTGGTTTGGTAAACGGCGCAGGTGGGGAAAGGATCTGGACGTGGCACAGATCGACCCCCGGTCCGACGCCATCGTCGGGCAATGGTTGACAATTCCCGAGGTCGCCGAACGGCTTGTCCTGCCGTCGAACAGGATCAAGCAGTTCCTACGCGACCGCAAGCTGCTCGGCGTGCAGCGCCCGGACGGCACCTTCGGCATACCGGCCGCATTCCTCGACGGCAACCAGGTCGTCCGCGGACTGCACGGCACGCTGACGTTGCTGTTTGACTGCGGGTTCTCCGACGTCGAGGCGATGCGCTGGCTGTTCACCTCGGACGACTCGCTGCCTGGCAGCCCGATCGAGGCGATCGCAGCGCACCGCTGCAGCGAGGTCAACCGGCGAGCGCAAGCGCTCGCGTTCTGACTCGGCAGCGTCTCGCGACGCTGCCGGGCTGGCGTCTTATGACGCCACTGCTGGTACTCACGCGCGCTCCGTCAGGCCCGGATCGCTGGCCGCCGTGCTTCGGCGCGGCTGGCAATATGGCAGCGTGACTAGCGCCACTCACACCAGCCGTGATCAGCTCCGTGCCAGGCTTGCCGCCGCGCGCCTGTACCTGTGCACGGATGCCCGGCAGCGGGAGGGCGATCTAGCTGGCTTCCTTGACAAGGTGCTCGGGGCGGGCGTGGACATCGTGCAGCTCAGGCAGAAGGGCCTGGAGGCGCGGGAAGAACTCGGCTTCCTCGATACCTTCCGGGCAGCCTGCGACCGGCACGGCGCGCTGCTCGCAGTGAACGACAGGGCCGACATCGCCGTCGCGGCAGGCGCCGACGTGCTGCATGTCGGACAAGGTGACCTGCCACCCGATATCGCGCGCCAGATCATCGGACCTGGTCCGGTGCTTGGTCTCTCGACCCATTCAGAAGCCGAGGCGGCCGAGGCTGCGACCGACCACTCGATCGACTACTTCTGCGCGGGCCCGGTCTGGCCAACGCCGACCAAGCCGGGGCGTCATGCGCCAGGACTTGGCCTCGTCAGCTATGCGGCCGGGCTTGCCGCCACTCGACCATGGTTTGCGATCGGGGGAATCGACGAGAAGAGCCTCGGCGACGTCATCGAGGCCGGGGCCCGCCGCGTCGTCGTCGTGCGAGCGCTCACCGAAGCCGCCGACCCCGCTGCCGCCGCGTCGCGCCTTGCATCGCGGCTAGCCGCCGCGCGCTGACGTAAGGGCGTCCGGTTCCAGCGCATCCCCGCCTGCCCGACGTGCAGATCGGCTTAACTGGCCCAGGGCGGGGTGGGGACGGCAGAGCCGTCGGCCATCTTCGCGGTGAAACCGGCCCTGATCAGCACGTGCGCGGTCGCGGGACGGTCGCCAGGGTTGCTCAGCAGAATCGGGCTCCCCGCCGGGACGATCGCGCAATCTCCCTCGGTCAGGTGCTGGCCCTCCGGGCTCAGCGACATGACGCCTGACGTCACCAGGAAGACCTCATCATGGTCCAGCGTGTGCGCCTGCTGCGAGATCAGGCCGGGCGCTACCGTGATCTGCCACGCACACAGGTCATCGCAACCCCTGCTCGGCGCCGCGTAGCCGGTGAATTCCACTCCAGGAAGGTCAAACCGTGGCGCGCTGCCCGCGGTGATGATATGCATCTCGCTCGCTCCAAAGATAGACAAGTCAACTTGTCCAAGCTGACTTGTCTAAGATAGGCCGCATGGGACGACCAGCGCAAGTCACGGATCTCGGCATCCTGCTTGTTGTCGCGTATCAGGAGTTCATCAGGGAACTGCATGCGGCGCACGCAGCGGCTGGTTTCACCGACCTCGGGCGCTCGGACGGCTTCGTGTTCCGTTCGCTCGCTGGCAACCCCATGACGGTCAGCGAGCTCGCGGCCCATCTTGAGATCACCAAGCAGGGTGCCGGGCAGATCATCGACGACATGGAGCGGCGCGGCTACGTCGAGCGCGGGCCGGATCCGGCAGACCGGCGCGCGAAGCTGGTCCGGCTCTCCGAGCGCGGTCAGCTGGCGCTCGCCAACGCGCGTCGCTTTCACCGCGAATACGAACGGCGGCTGTCACGGACGCACGGGCCCGATGCGGTGAGGACGCTGCGCACGATGCTCGAGGCAATCGCCGGATCCGACCAGAGCGTGGATCCGCGGATGCGTCCGTTTTATCTCTGACGGCGCACCACCACGGCCGCGTAAAGGCTCGGCGAACTTTCGCACTGGTCGCGTCTAGGCCGCTAACCTGGGTCAATGGCATCGTGGCTGCCGAAGCAAGCGCCGCTGATCAGGGATCTCCTGGCGGCTGGCGGGCGCTCGTTCTCGTTCGAGTTCATGGCGCCGAAGACTGATGCGGACGAACAGCAGTTGTGGCTGGCGATCCGCCGGCTTGAGCCGTTCCGGCCGACGTTCGTGTCCGTCACCTACGGCGCCGGGGGGACCACCCGTGACCGCACGGTCAGGGTGACCGGCAGGATCGCTGCCGAGACGACGCTGACGCCCGTCGGACATCTCACGGCGGTGAATCACTCCGTCGCCGAACTGCGGCACATCGTCGGGTCGTACGCCGCGGTCGGCGTCAGGAATGTACTGGCGCTGCGCGGGGACCCGCCCGGAGATCCGGCCGGGGAGTGGGTGGCTCATCCGGAGGGGCTGCACCATGCGTCCCAGCTGGTCGGGCTCGTGACGGGCATCGGTGACTTCTGCGTTGGCGTAGCGGCGTTTCCTGAGGGACATGTCCGCGCGGCCAGCCGCGAGGCCGACATCGGCTATTTCATCGACAAGTGCGCCGCCGGCGCGGACTTCGCCATCACCCAGATGTTCTTCTTCACAGAGGACTACCTGAGGTTCAGGGACGAGGTAGCGGCGCGAGGCTGCACCGTTCCGATCATCGCGGGCATCATGCCGATCACCAGCGTCCCCATGATCGATAAGGCTGTGCTGCTGTCAGGCGCGCGGTTCCCAGCGGACCTCGCCGACCGGCTGCACGCCAGCGCTGATGACCGCGCGGCGGTGCGTCAGATCGGAGTCGAGTACGCGGCGGGCATGTGCCAGCGGTTGCTCGACGAGGGCGTCCCCGGCTTGCACTTCTACACGCTCAACGGGTCGAGGGCGACCAGCGAGATTTATCAGACCCTCGGGCTGGCGGACCGGGGCAGGCTGGCCTGGGCAACCGGATCGGCGAGCGGCAGCACCGCGCCCATGACCGCGTAGGGCGGGCTGCCGCCAGGAAAGCTGTAGCTGGTCAGCAGGTCCGTAAAGCCCATCCGCCGGTACAGCCGGCGGGCGGTGGATTCCCGGTCAGGAGTCGAGAGCATCGCGGTGCGCTCGGGCCGTCCAGCGGTCAACGCGGTCAGCATGCGCGTCCCGATGCCCTGGTGCTGCTGGTCCTTGCGGACGTGAACCTCCGCGACCTCGACGCAGTCAGCGAGCCAGCCGGAAGTAAGCGCCGGCCCGATCGTGCGCGACAGCGCGGCTGACACCGCGTCGTACCACCATTGACCAGGCTCGCCCCGGAAGCCATAGCTGAAGCCGAGCACGGCGCGCGGATCGTCCATTGGGTAACCCTGCGCGCGCATCTGGAGTGCCTTGAAGTCCGGGTAGCCGGCGTGGCGCCGCATCAGCTCCCTGCGGCCAGGCAGCAACGTGGCGTCGGCGTCCATGGCATCCGCGTAGATGGCGAGCAGAACGTCGATCTCGCCGAGGAATTCGCCCAGTCCAAGGTCGCACAGCGCTGCGGTGATCGCCATTCCGCCCAGCGTACGCGACCTGGAGCGGCCGACGTGGCCCGCCTGGCTGCTCAGCGCCGGCAAATTGTCAGTGCCCTCCGATACATTCGAACTCAGCATCAAACGAATGGACAGTGAAGCGAATCTATGTTCGAATATCAGGGTGGAAGCGCCCGGACGTCCGGTACAGCCGGGCTAGCGGGCAGCAGCCGGGCGGGCGTGGGGAAGCGTCCCGCCCGGCCCGCCCGCAGGAAGTGGAGGACGTCGCCATGAACACGATCGCGCAGGCCAGTCCTGACCGGGTGCGCTGCAGGATCGCGCCGTCGGCGCTGGCTCTCCTCGAGTCAGCACGGCAGGGTATGGTCACGGCCGATGGCGAGGTGTCCGCGGGCGGCCGGTACGTCGGCGCGCACCTGGCGGCATTGCGCGCTGCTGCCGCGATCGTGGCCGCGCGGGCTGAGCCTGCCGCGCCACGGCGAAGGCGGCCGCTCAGCGTCTGGGAGCT